>CAYZEP010000007.1:0-37203 GCA_964477645.1 uncultured Candidatus Bathyarchaeia archaeon
CTTTTATATATGATTGAACTTTGTCTTCTAACGTTTTGTTGTTGAGGCGTATTTTTAGGAGTGAAAAACAACCAATACGAGACCTATCCTCTAGGTTTTTTCGAATTAGCCTGAAAATAGAGACTTTTTGGGTTTAGAATAAAACTTTACTCCGAAAAGCACAATCACAAAATTTTATGAGTTAAACGAAGAAAGCAACATTGTCAGAAGGTTGAGCTGTAAATAAATGATAATGCACGCAAAATTAGCTAGGAAGCTCAAAGCCTGTAACTTTTTTGAATTTTCTTCTGAATATCCAATCCAAGTTCTGCAAATTGCGAGGATACAATGATATAAATTTGATGTTGTTCTGATGATAGATAGCCATCTTCCGTTTCATACTTCTAACATATTGTTCTCTTGTCCATTCATCATCAGCATAAACTAATCCCCAATACTCAACATATACATCATAGTCAGGTAAGTAGAAATCAGGAACACTAATTCTAACATTAAAGAACAGGAATCTACCTGTTATTTCTTGCTCATATACATAGTTGATGTTGTTCTTCTGGAAATAATCTGCAATCATTCTTTCCGCATTGCTTCTTACTTCCTCTCCTTTCATAGTGACTGACTCCACTCCATACTTTTGTCTTGGTTTCGAAGCCATTAAGGCAAGCAATACCAAGAACGCTACTACTCCAACGAAAAATACAATCAAAAGAGTAAATTCATTCATCTATTGCGCCATTTATTGGTCAAGTTGATATTAATCTTGTGCATGTCGCTGATTTCAGGTAGTCACAACCGAGCATGCGCAGGATGATGAAACCGTCGAAGACATAAGCTTAGCGCGCTTGTACTGCTACTCACGAATCATATGATTTAATTTATCCTTTTTCTCCACGTCTCCCTTTTTCCTAAAGGACAAGACCAAGTACTCTTTAAATTACCAGTCAACCATGGACCTAGATAAGCGCACTTTCATTTTTTGGAGAGGTATTTTCTCAGTAATATGTGTTGGAAACATTGCCAGAATATCCATGAAGTGTTCAGGAACGGTGACAGGTTCTGTTAAATCTGAATTTTCAATTTGAAGACTGCGGTCAACTATCTCACGAAATAGCGTTGTAAGGTGGGAATAGTGATGTTCCACAAAATCTTTTGTTGACCAAAAATTCTCTGAATTTACAGGCAATTTTTCTTGTTCTTCCGCACTTAGAGAGATATTCTTAGGAATCGGCAGCATTCCAACATCGCTTTTTCCATGAACAGAAAGAGATTCTATTGCCTTAATATGAATCCATTCATCTCTTACTTCTTGTAACTCTAAAAACCACGGTTCTAGCTTTCTGATTTGGTATTTGAGATAAACATCTTTTTGGCATAGTGCTTGCCTGAATCCAAGTTTTTTGAAGTCCCTGTCTCCCCCCTTCTGGTCTAATCCAAGCAAGTCAGTTAGGAAAACCGCCATTGAATCTAATGCTGACTTTGTGTGAATTAGGCAATCTGTCACACACAACGAATGGGCGGTTTGGCTTAATGGGTCAAGTACACAACAATTTGGCTCAACTGCCTTAGATAGTTCTTCTTCTAAGTGGATGGCTTTTAGACCGACCAACTTAACCCATTGAATCTTACAAAGACTAAACCTCAATGATTCATATATTCTGTTTTTACCTTTTTTCTCGACAATTAAGCCTAACATGGCAAGTTTGAACGGACTGTATTCTTGCAGAAACTGGGGCATTATTTCTCTGAAGAAAAGGCTACCTTCAAACTTTTTCGGGATTTCTGGAAGACTCATAAGACCACAAACCTGTGATGGATTGGCTATGTATAATTGGGCAATTTAAAATCTTTGTTTACTGAGGATTTGTTGTTGTTGGATAAAACTTTACCTCCAACCCAGCTCACTTTGGAACTTCACTACGACTTAGCTAGTTCTGCAACCTTTTCTCTATTTTGCTCATAAACTTTCCAAGCGTTTCCTTATCCATAACGTGTGGGTCTTTAACGTTCCACACCACAACCTTATCTTCACACTCTGGACACAAACTCAACAGATAATCCCCTATGCCTACCCTCTTGCTACTACCATATCTACCATTTCTACTATACAGAACTTACTGTTATTACCGACAAATTTATTAATGAGAGCAGTAGGTATAGATAGTAGAAACAGTAAGGAGGTGACCCATGTGAAAGTTGGAAAATACGACATTCCCAACATAAGATTATACCCAACTCTATTTGAAGCGACAAAAACTCTCTATGAGAAATTCACATCAGAAGAAGCCTCTGACCAACTTACTGTAGCAAAACTATTGGGACACAAGACTGACAGAAGTGGTGCATTTATATCAAAACTAGCTGACCTAAGAGCTTATGGACTTATCACAAGTCGAGGGCTAAAAGTTACTGATTTGGGGAAGAAACTTACCTATGACCCTAGTGATAAAGAGAGAAATAACGCTCTGAAAGAAGCACTGTTGAATATACCGTTGTGGAAGGAGCTTTATAGTAGATTCGGTAAAACTCTTCCAACTAGTGATTTTTGGGTAGAACTAACCAAAATAACTGGTTTGGAAGCTCCTGATGCACAAAGAATCGAGGAAAACGTCAGAAACGCTTATTTAGCTGATTTCCAATATCTAAAAGAGGAAAAGAAGCTTGAAGGAGAGTTTGCTGGCATGGGTGCAGAAGGCGAAGTTGACAAGTCTGCAGCAATTTCAACATCGGTAGAAAGGCAAGCAAACATAGTTCAGAATCTCATAAAGGAAGGAGCTTACGATATAGCCAAGGATTTCATCGACTTCATCAAAGCCAAGAAAGAAGAAAAACCTGAAGAGGAAAGTTAATCCTTCCTCACCCATTTTTATTTTTTCCTAACTAGAATCGAAAAGGAAAAACCTAGATGTTCAATATAGTCTCCAAGATTGACGTTGGATATGATGCTTTATCTAGAATGTTATTGACCTTTTCTGGAATTAATTCTTCTGCATTTGCATCTTTCTCGTTTGGAATAAGCCAGATTTGAGGCTCTCCCCCAACAGACAAATCGATTTTTGCTTCGTCTATTAGCTTTAGGGTAAACCCCGCTACTTTGACCATTTCATTCATTGTTCTGCTTTCTTTGTATAACGCTTTGATAAATGGTAACGCATGAGGTTGTCCATGCCCTATTATATCAAACCTCTTAACTTCTTGATTAAATCCATTTCGATACAAGTGATATAATTTGGCTTCAGTTTCAAAGGGTTTACAACCAAATAGCACATCAAAGTAATATGCGCCAATTTCTACTGTTTCATCAACTTCTAGTCTTGTACGATACCGCTCAAACAGATTGGAAGCTATGTCTTCTAATGCATACCCAAAACCTCTCCAGTCTATTCCCTTTGCATTTGGGCTACGTAGAAAAAAATCCATCTCATACAGAAATTTATCCATTAACCCTGATACTCCTGATGCACCTAAAACAAAGTTCGGAAAAGGTTGTAGAATTTTGGGTTCATCCGAAAATTCAGTGCCCCTCAGAACTCTTTTGTCACCAGCTATTACTACACCATCAATACATTTAACTCCAATTATACAAGTCACAGGTCTAAACATCCTCTTTTTTAAGTACTTATTAGAAGGCTTCGGATAAAAATGGTTATCTCTCATCATTTAAATCACCTTGGGTCAAAAGACTTAACAGTGTCATGTACTCCACACTTTTTATCATAGGCTGTTGCATGAAGCTAACGAAAGATTCAGAGGAAATGTCTTGAATATTGTGATGGGAAATTAATGTTCTTTAATGTTGATTCATGGGAAGTTAATATTTCGTGTCCAAAATGTAATACTTCAATTAAAGTCTCATTAGGTCAGGTTGAACGTGAGGAAGCTATCAAATGCCCTAGCTGTGGAGTCGTTATCAACCTACGAGATAAAAATCGTAGCGTAAGAGATGGTACAAAGAAAATTCAAGATGCTCTGGATGATTTAGATAGAACAATACGAAAATTTAGTAGATAGCCAGCTGTCAACCGATTTTTTACAAGAACCTTTATCAACCTAAGACTTTACAGAACCGAAACCATAATGTTTTATAATTGCATTTCTGAATAAATCCCTTCTAACATCACTATTTCATAGGAGGCACTGTTTGAAAGACATTTTAATCAAAGTTATCAATGAAGCCACTCAAAAATTTGGGGCTGAATACGTTGAAGTTCGTGCACAAAAGCTCTTCAAGACCATGCTCACACTTAAAGAAGGACGCATTGAAGCAGCAAAACAAGGAATCGAAAACGGCGTTGCTTTACGAGTGCTTGTGAATGGCGCATGGGGTTTCGCATCAGTTGGGACTCTAGATGTTAAAATTTTAACCGATGCCATTTCAGACGCATGCAAGATGGCGAAGGCTGCAAGTTCAAGAATAAAAACACCCATCAAACTCGTTGAAACCAAAGCAGTTGAAGACAAGGTTATGGTGAAACCGCGAAAAGACCCCTCCAAAATCCCTATAGAAGACAAAATAAAAACAACATTAACCATGAACAACACAATTTTAGGCTACGACAACCGCATTAAAAGTTGCACAATAGACTACCTTGACTTAACAGGAACAAACTACTTCATAACAAACGAAGACACATACATCGAACAAGACAAACTCTACGTCTGGTCAAGAATAACAGCCACCGCAAAAGAAGCTGACATCTTCACTTTCAGCCGAGAAGAAATAGGCTCAACATCAGGCTACGAAATATTCGACACAGAAACCCCAGAAACCACAGGCGAAAGAGTTGCAAAACGCGCAATTGAACAATTAAAAGCGAAACCCCCAAAAGGCGGAACATTCCCCGCAGTTCTAGGACCAAACGTGGTCGGCGTCTTCGTTCACGAGGCTTTTGGACACTTAGCTGAAGCAGACCTAACATTATCTGGTTCTATCTTATCAAATAAGCTCGGAAAGAAAATAGCTTCTAACACTGTCACTTTTTACGATGACGGCACAATAAATGGTGCTTTCGGCTCCTTCAAATACGACGATGAAGGAGTTCCCGCACAGAAAACCCTACTTGTAAAAAACGGCGTAGTCGTTGGACTCATGCATAACCGTGAAACCGCACAAAAATTCAACATGAAACCCACAGGCAACGCAAGAGCTGAAGACTTTCGGGTCGAGCCTATAATCCGAATGCGCAACACGTTTATGGAACCAAAAGACCATTCCCTCGAAGAATTAGTTAACGACATTAAATCTGGCTATTACCTCAAAAGCATCAGAGGCGGCCAAGCAAGCTTAGACGGCACTTTTCAAGTAGGCATCCAAGAAGCATACGAAATAGTCAAGGGCGAATTGGGCAAACCCGTTCGCAACGCTTCCATAAGCGGTAACACGCTTGAAACCTTGCTCAAGGTAGATGCTGCTGGAAAGGATTTCGAGTTATGGCCTGGAAGATGCGGCAAGGGTCAAACAGCTTTCATGTGCGATGGAGGACCTCACGTTAGAATAAAGGAGGTACTGGTTGGTGGTAGCGCCTAAGCAAGAAGAAATGCTTAGCTTGGTCGAAAATGCAGTCAGTCTTGCCTTACAGAAGGGTGCGGATGAGGCTGAGGCTTTCTGGTATCAATGTCTCACCACAAATGTTGACATTGAACAGGGACAAATTGCAAGAAGTTCTCGAATAATTGACAGAGGATTAGGTGTTAGGGTCATAATTAACAAAGCTATAGGCTTCTCCTACACAAACATATTGGAAGGCAAAGTGGCAATTGAAGAGGCAATTCTTAAAGCGTTAAGTTCCGCTAAGGCAAGTAAACCAGACAAAGACTGGCACAGCCTTCCTGTCAAGAAACCCTCCGTATCTACGGAAAACACCTATGACAGTGATGTTGCTGAACTTCAATCTGAGGACTTGGTGAAAACTGCTTCCGTGATGTTGAATGCAGCCGAAAAAAAAGATAAACGAGTTTTTCCAACGCGGGGAGGAGTTGGCGCATCAGACCTGTCCACAGCTATTGCCAACTCAAACGGCATTGCAAACTTCGACCATGGAACAGTTATTGAATGTAGCCTAGCTGCGATAGGTCGAGAACGAAGTGAGGTAACTCCGGAATGTTTCGAATTTAATGTTGAAAGAAACTATAATATTGATCCGGAATGGGTTGGCAAAGAAGCCGCTAGACTGGCTGTTTCAGCACTGAAAGCCAAGAAAACAGAGACAAAAAGCACCAATGTCATATTTACTCAATCCGCGTTGCAGCAGCTTCTTTATTACACTCTAATCAACGCAGTTAAGTCGGACTACGTGCAGCGAAATCAATCCGCATTCAACGGAAAGATTGGAGAAAAAGTGGCTTCTGAAATTGTGACAATCCATGATGACGGCTTATTTAACGGTGGACTCCACACATGGAAATTTGACGGTGAAGGCGTTCCTCAGCAAAAAACGCTTATCATAGAAAAGGGTGTCTTACGCAACTTCATTTACGATAATTACACCGCAAAGAAGGAAAGGAAAGAAAGCACTGGAAACGCCACAAGAGCCGGATATTTATCCACACCGAACGTAGAAGCCACAAACTTTCATGTAACAGCTGGAAACAAATCTCCAGAAGAGCTTATCAGTGAAGTAGATGAGGGTCTTCTCGTATATTATTTGCAGGGTGCACACAGTAGTAATCCAGCCAGTGGAGATTTCTCCGTTGTTGCAACCCTAGCTTGGAAAATAGAAAATGGCGAAATTGCCTACGCTACTAAGGGGACAATGTTAGCTGGCAACATCTTCCAAGTATTGAAAAATATCTCTGCGACTGCAAATAACGAAAGAAAGATTGGGCAATTAGTTGCTCCGTGGGTTCTTGTGGAAAACGTTAAAGTTATAGGAAAATAAATAACTTAGACTTTCATTAACTGCATGGAAAGAAGGAGAGAGAATTGCAGAAAAAAATCAAACAAAACCTACTCAAATTCAACACGGCTCGCAGAGTGGTTCAGTTGTTTTCTTTCATATTCTTTAGTGCAATAATCTTTAACTTAGGTGCTTTGCCGCTTTTGTTTCCTGTTTTGTGGGCATGGGGTCTCCAACAAAATACAGCAGGCGACGCCTTTACCGCTATACAATTGATGCTTAGCGGGTGGAAAGGCATTAACATTATTTTTCCATGGCTTGCAATTGCCTCATTTCTAATCGTAGGTATATTAATTGGTAAATCCTTATGCGGTTGGATTTGCCCCTTTGGCTTTGTCCAAGATTTATTTGGTTTCGTTAAACGTAAAAAAATGGAGATTTCGCCAAGAACTCACAAAAACATGATATACATAAAATACGCTATCTTGGGCATTACTCTATTTATTAGTGTAACTTTTTCTGCTACAACGCTTGCAGGGGTCAGTGGAGGCTACGAAAGTGCTTTGGGTATTTTTGCAATGGCGCCATTCACTGCATTGAGTCCAGCGGAAA
Organism: uncultured Candidatus Bathyarchaeia archaeon; assembly: GCA_964477645.1. Taxonomy (GTDB): domain Archaea; phylum Thermoproteota; class Bathyarchaeia; order Bathyarchaeales; family Bathycorpusculaceae; genus CAYZEP01. Next base: position 7,443 of record CAYZEP010000007.1, read on the forward strand.
CTTTGTTTGCAACCTTGCCAAAATTAGTTTCAAATTCTCGTAATGCAATTGTGGAAGGATCTGTGGACATTTTGGCTGGAATGTCAAGTTTGCCTCCGCTGTTCTGGATTCAACTATCCATTATGGTCGGAGTTCTTGTTTTTACTGTTTACGTTCCGCGCGGCTGGTGCAGATATTTCTGCCCGCATGGAGCAATCATGGCTTTCTTAAACAGGTTTAGTTTTATTGGTCTGCGTAGAGAACCTGTTAAATGTGCTAAGGGTGGCTGTCGCCGATGCGTTGAAGTATGCCCTACGCGTGTTCCAATTTTGGATTTGCCTTGGGAGAAATTCAGCGATCCAGAATGTATCTACTGTCTGAAGTGCGTTGATGCTTGCGAAGATAAAGCCATCAAACTGAAATATCCATAATTTTCGTCTGGCTCATTAAGCCCAAACGCTCTTTGAACGCTCATTTATAACAGCTTCATAAATTGCTTTCGTCTGCTGTGCTATTTTGTCCCAATCATATTTTTCCTGAACTCTTTTGTATGCATTCGCCTTTATCCAGTTCGCATAGGATTCATCTTGTAACACTTTTGTTATTCCCCACGCCAGCGAATCAGGATTGTCAGCGTAAACTTTGACTCCAGTTACATCATGTTCCACTATCTCTGATAAACCACCCGTATCCGAGACAACAACTGGGCTCTTTGCAGCCATTGCCTCAAGAGCAACGATGCCAAAAGGTTCGAAAAGGGATGGCACGACAGAAACATCTGCGCATTTCTGCAGTTTCCTCAGAGTTTCATCATCTACGAATCCTGTGAACATTACTTTATGGGCTAATCCAATGTTTTTAACGAGGCTTGATAGTTGTTCTTTCATGTAGCCGTTGCCAACTATTATAAACTTCGCATTAGCTTTTCCCACTATCTTCGGAACTGCATTGACAAGTACATGCACTCCCTTTTCATGCACTAGTCTCCCTACAAAAAGCACAATTTTTTCTTCTGGCAAAGCAAACTTGCTTCTGAACTGACTTAAATCGTCTCTCTCAGCTTTTGCGTAAACTTCGACATTTACGCCGTTCGGAACCATAACCAACTTATCTCCAGGAAGCCCAAAAGCCCATCGGACATGTGAAACCATGTAATCACTGCAGCAGATTACCTTCCACGCTTCATATGTAAGCCACGCCTCTGTTTCATGAATCATCCTCTCATAGTCGAAATGAATTCCGTTCCTTCGTCCAATTTCAGTAGAATGCATTGTAGTTAAAAGCGGCTTTCTGAAGACATGCTTAAGCCCAATTCCTGCGTCTGCAACAAGCCAGTCATGAGCGTGAAAAACGTCAACTTTTCCACCGAGACTGTTAATGAGAGCAGCTGCCTCCTTCTGCATATTTACATTCATTAAGTAAACCCAAGTTGCAAAGTCTGGAGAAGGATTCTTGTAAGAATCTATCCTAAAAACTTCCACACCGTCAACAATTTCGTGTTGAGGTGCTCCAGGAAAATCGCATGTAATCACATAGACCTTTGCGCCGTTTTTTGCCAGACTTTTCGATAAATAATGCACATGTGGGGATATCCCGCCAATAATCCTTGGTGGGTACTCCCATGTTAGCATAATAGCCGTCAAATCTTGAGTCATCTGGGAATCGCGCCTCCCGCAATATTTTGGTAAATTCCCAAAACGCTCTTTATCCAGTTGGCAGATTTTGGCTGAATCACCTTGACTTTTTCTAGTGGAACCTTGTATAACCGATAAACCTCATTCCGCATCCATTCAGATTTAACAATTAGATTTTCCGCTTCATACATCCCTAACCATTCAATGCTTTTGATAGCCATGTTGAAAGGTGAATTTGCACCATGGGAACGGTGTTCTTCTAGGCTTTCAACTGAATAAACGAAAGGTATGTTAAGCGCTTTCTTCAAGGTGACTGCGGCTGGTATGAAATGCCAATCATGAGCATCTATTAGGTTCACTTGCTTGCTTGAAGTATAATAGACGTTTGCTGCTGCCCTTTCAACTTCCTGATTTAAAGTGAGAACCCATGTGAGAACGCCAATATGCGTACGAACTGGATTTGTCACTCTATAAGTTTTAATGCCTTCCGACTCATCATATTGCCCTGTTAAATAATCATGATAAGTAACCACGTGGGTTTCTATATTAGTTTTAACAAGTTGCACGGCAAGCTCTCTCACATAGTCTGCAAGATGTCCAACCATTCTCGGGGGGTACTCCCACGAAAAAATTACAACACGCATTATTCTCACTACGTAAAGAGTGCACAAACTTTTATTATTCCACGTCCAGTCAAGTAATACCGTTTTTTTCCCTCGTTATCAGTGAAGCTTTCAGTAAATCCTTCAGACTTGTAATTGTCAAGAATTCTCTCCACTTCATTTATGTCAATTTGCAAAACTTGCGCCAACTCTTCACTTCTTCTAGATAGGTCCGGAGCCGTCGCACATAGGTTATGCAATGTTTGCAAAATTCTTTCTGATAATGGGAGTTCTTCTCTCAATTCCTTTCACCTGCACGTGGTTGTAAACATAGTTTAGTGAATATTTCTTATAAAGGCATACGTAAACTCACTTCAAAAATGTTTGGTTGCTGTTTGCACTTGCATGCGCAATTCACCAAACTTTTCTTTGACAACTTTAATCATTGCTTTTCTGAGCGGTTCTCCCGCAAGTTTTGAAATTCTTATTTTCTTGAATTGCTGTGATAATGTTTTGTCGTGAAGCGATTTTTCTGCCCATTTTTCAAAATCTCTGCGTCCAGTGTGAAATTCTAGAGATTTTACACTGATTTTTTGAAGAGCTTCTGCAAATCCCTTTAGACTCCACGACATTGTTCCAGTGAAGTTTTTCTCTCCTACATCTGTATAGAACAGGAATGGTTCGTTTGCGGCTATAGCCGCAAGTCTTACTCTGTTTTCAAAATCAAGTATTTCTGCTTGTGCAGTTACAAAGGCGTCTGTTGGCGAATCAAAGGGGCTGAAGTAAGAGTGAACTTCGCCTGGTGCTCCACCCGCGGTGAACATGTAATAAAAGTGGTCGCTTGTTTGAAAATATCTCCATGTTTTCAAAAATTCTTTATCATTCAATTCCTTAACAAGTGGCTCAAGTCTCCTTACGCTTGTGTAATAAGCCCACTGCATGGTGTTTCCAAGCCAACAACTTGCATCCCTCTCCAAATCAGCCCAAGAAACGGTTCCCCCAAGTTCGGGAACGTCAATCTCTCCTGAGGGCGCATACTTCTCTATAACTTCTGAAGGTGTGGCCATGTGCAGATGCCACCATCTCAAAATCTCTCTTGGCAAGTGTTTAAGAAATTCATGTATGCCTGTTTCTGGCCAGTGGTGTTCGCCAAAGGTTTCATAATCTGGGAAGATGTTAATGCAGTGACCTGGTGCTGCCGCCAACCAACCTGCATACTTGTCTGCTTTTAAAGGCCACTCACTCCACCACCTTGCTGAAAATCTAAACCCTATGTCATCAGTCAACTTATAATTTCGCAACAATATTTTGATTCTCTTACAGCCCTTCGGCGTGTAAAGATAGTTTGGAGATTTCTCATGCAGTATTCTTTCCACCCCCTCTGTAAAAATTCCTTTGTACCCTAGCATTTCGATGGTTTTTGCTATTGCGTTGTTATAGAGTAACTCTGTGTTCTCAAAAACCTTAGGAGTATAGTTGAGTAAGTCTTTCATTGCTTGTTGATGCATTTTTACTTGTTCGATGAATTCTTCTCTTTCAGGGTATAGACTTGCTAGCGAATGATGATAGGTTTGGCTTAAAAATTCTACACAGTTTGTTTCTGCAAGTTGTTTGAACGATTCCAAAAGGTCCTTGCTAAACATCTCACACTGTTCTAAGAAAACTCCGGAGATACTAAATGAAACTTTGACTTGTTTTTTCTCTCTTTTGTATTTGTCGATCTGGTCAAGCAATATTTGATTAGATGGAAAATAACATTTTTTACAAGCTCTCTCAAAAACCTCTCTGTTCACTGCATGGTCAAAATAGTAATCAAAGAGCTCTCCCTTCTTGACACGTTTAAAAATCCTGTTTTCCCAAAAGAAATTCCGTTTTAACCTAAGAGGTTGATGAACCTCGAACGCAAATACGATGTCTGTCAATGTGCCATCCTCCATCATCTCTATCAGTTTACTATTTATTTCTATTTGCTATATGGAACGTAATGGGTAACGCACGAAACTTAGGTCGGATTCGAATTTTGGATTCATAACTTATTTATTCATTATCTACGCTCCTTTCTTAGCAACAAGGGTGAGTCCGATTGTCGATTGAAAAGATTAGAGTTGAGAGTCAACAAGAACTGGAGCAAATGATAACGAAGGAAATAAATCAGATCGAAAAAGATCTAACAGTAATCTGCAGTAATGTTCCGATAAGTGACAAGGCAACATTAGATATCTTGTGTCATGACGGCAATGGGCAACTCGTCGTTCTGCAGCTAGATGTTAGCGAAGACGACATCATGCTATTGCATGGAATGCAAAGCTTGGACTACGTTAACAAGTTTAAGTCATTCTTGAAAGCAACCTACAACAAACACAAAATTGATGATAAAGAGAACCCAAGACTAATTTTAGTTGCACCAAGCTTTTCGGATGCTCTTCGACGTATAGTTGAAAGCATGAAAGAGATACGCATCGACTTATATGAGTGGGAATATCTAAAACTCGGAGACCATAAAGGCCTCCGCCTTCAACCCATTTTTACTTGGAAACCTACGGAAAAGTCCAAAGAAGAAACGGAAGAAAAACCAGTGGAGAAAAAACGTGAATCAAAACCTGTAAAGAAAAAGGAGGAACCTGAACCGCCGAAAGAAGAATTTCCGGAGGTTCCATCGCCGCCAGTAGAAGAGCCCAAAGAAGAAAAAGAAACATTCAAACCTGAAAAGGAAGAACCGCCAAAAAGGAAGCTAAAACTATTCTAATCTTGCACTATTCCGTTCCTTGCTCCATCTCTGGGATTCTGCATCGAACGCTTTATTATGGAACATGATTTTAGGGTGCATTCACTTGAGAATTGGATTTTTTGTTTGGGAGTATCCACCTGCGCTTGTTGGTGGTCTAGGCACTTATGCAGACTATATTACACGTGAATTCGTTTCCATGGGCAATGATGTAACGGTTTTCACACTTAACCCTGGAAACCTGAAAACCAGGGAAATAGTAAAGGGCGTAGAGGTTCATAGACCTCTGATTGCAAATGCAAGCAATGTTTTTCCAATGTTTGTCATCGACGACTTGAAAAAATGGGGAACCAACATTCGTTTGTTCAACGATATTTTCATCTATAACATACTGAGCGCAACAAAATTCATAAACAGCATGGTGAAAAAGGAAGGATGCAACTATGATGTTGTCTGCGTACATGACTGGTTAAGCAGCATAGCAGGCATAATGGCAAAAAACGAGACAAAGGTTCCTGTGGTCTTTCATGTCCACAGCACAGAATGGGGAAGAAGCGGAGGACAAGGTTCAGAAGTTGTCTCACATCTTGAATGGGCTACAGCCCAAAGGGCAGACAAAATAATAACTGTAAGTCACGCCATGCAAGAAGAGTTAATAAGACATGGCTGGCCAAAGTCGAAAATAAGTGTCGTCTGGAACGGAGTAGACCCTGAACGTTATAACCCGAAAAACTGCAAGCCAGAGGCAGTGGAAGCAATCCGCAATAGATACGGCATAAAGCCAGACGAAAATATGATTCTCTTCCTTGGAAGGCTTACATGGGTGAAAGGTGTTACAAACCTTGTTCAAGCAATGCCCATGATTCTGGAGGAACATCCAAATACTAAGCTCGTGATTTTAGGCAAAGGAGAGCAGCAAAACGACATAATCGAAACCGCAAACAGGCTCGGAATAAGCAACAGGATTGCCTGCAGATTTGAGTTTGTGCCGGAAAAAGAGCGCATTCTACACTATGCAGCGGCAGATGTTTGTATCTTCCCATCCACATATGAACCTTTTGGAATTGTAAGCTTAGAAGCCATGTCAATGGCGAAGCCAATAGTTGTAGGTGCGCAAGGTGTGGTTGGCTTTAGGGAGCAAGTTGTATCTGTTGGACCAGATCAAAACGGTGTACATGTGAATGGGGGCAATCCAGCTGACATTGCTTGGGGTATAAGAGAGATTTTATGCGATTCCAATAGAGCCCGAGGCTGGGGAGAGAACGGTAGAAAACGAGTATTGCAATACTTTACGTGGAGAAAGGTTGCGGAACAAACTTTGCAAATGTACGACATGCTCCAGCATCCACAAGTACAAGAAGAAGGCAGAGTAGTTGACTTAATTGAAAAGCTGACGCATACATAGTTCTTTTGTGCCTTTTTTCTCACCGTTATGCTACCATTGAGCTTTCACTTGATTTCAAGCGGCATGTCCTCCGTTCTGTCTTACAAAAGGCTTAAACTTGAACTGGTTTAATATCCATCTAAGAAAGGTAGGATGAAAGAGGGTTGATTGTTGGAAGAGTTTGAGGAGAAGTTCATTAAGCCAATTGTTAACGCTTCTTATCCTGGAACGTTGGCAGCATTGAGTTTAGCAGTTTTGCAGGTTACTGGCCAACCAACTATTCTTCCATTAAGGTTCACCTTTTTGCTGGGTGCAGCGTCATTTCTTTTGTCAGCGTTTTCAATTTTCTTTTATAGCATTTATCCAACTCGGAAAAAACTTTGGACAATCGCCGCTATGATGTTCCTCATAGGATTGTTCTGCCTAATTACATCAGTATTTCTGTTGTTTATCGTCTAAAATCGAGGCTGAAAACTCGTTGAAATAATGTCAGGTTGGTTGAGAAGGTTCCGAAAAGCCAAAACAACACTAGAAAGGTTTTCCCTGTTTAAGCCGAATAAAACCTTTCTCTTTTATTTTTGAATCATATTTTGCAGCTACTTCGAGTTCTCTAAGGTAGGTTTTGCCTTTCTTCGATAGTTTGAATCTGACACCAATGGCTTTGGGTCCCCACATTTCCATCAAAAGTCCATTTTTGACAAGTCTCCTTATTGTTTGCTTGGAAACGCCGAAGCGAACATGAAGGTCGAGAAAGGGTAAAGGTTCCTTTTGTAGGGCTTGGAATAGCTGAAGCTTCTTGGCATGTGGAAGACGCTTAGGTTCATTAGTATCCCATTCAACCTTTTGCCCCCATAGCTGAGTGGTTACTTTGTGTCTGATCAGTTTTCCCTTATCCATCAAAATGGACAGAAATCGTGGAGCCGCTTGTTCTTTTTGTATAAGAGTCTTTGTGACAATGTTAGAGCTACTTACCTTTTTGTTTAGGAGAAATGCATTCCGCGCTGGTAGCCTGTTCACACTAACGTTTCGAGATTTCAGAATCCTACCCGAGAGATGATCCAATGTTGACTTCTCTGGAACATCACCAACTATTTTGTCTCTTCGCAATTTGTTTCCTAAAACCTTCGGAGGCAAGCCTTGAGGCTGTTTTGAGTTCTTCGGGTCGCCAAGAGAGGGGATGACGGATTTTATATTATTAACGCCTTTGGTTTCTTGTGGATTCTTTTTTTCAGCATCTGAAGGTCTGAATGGAATTTTCAAAAGTTTTTTGCGGCTGGACTGTGGCATCTAAATCAATTAAATATTCGTTTTTGAATTTATAAACTTAGTTACCAACAGTATCTGCATCATGCATCTAAGCAAATTGATAAGCTTTAAACAATAACTTCTTTAATTATGGTAGGAAGAGGACAACATGACTACAACAGTCCCATCCAAGACAGACTTGATGTACGAGATTCTCTATAACCCAAAATTTGTGCCGCTACCCTCTCCGAAGGTGAATGTAAAGACTACGGTTATTGATGATAAACCCTCATACCTCATGAAAAATCATGCTACAGGAATATACTATGATCTTGATGAATTAACGAATTACATCTGGAATCTTACTGATGGAAAAAGAACAGTTGAAAAGATTGTAAAAGATGTGCAGCGTCAGAAGCCACAAATCCAAGAGAGAACTATTCTCGAAACGCTTCTGTTTTTCGCTGATTCTAATCTACTGGCGGCGAGCTTAGAGCCAACCCTAAAGAAAAGATTCAGAGTTGCTTCAGCCTTTGAAGTAGACTTCACAATAATAGAACATAGCAATAATTTTCTTCAATCTCTTCATTCTAAAATAAAGCCAATCTTCAAACGTTTTCTGCTGTGGGCATCCATTGCCTTCATAATTGTGGGTACTTTGTTGTTTGCAGGCAAATTCGTTTCGATTTTCGGTAATAAAGCAAACTTTGAAATTTTAGGATCATCCGTAGTGGGTTTCTTCTTCTACTATTTCATAGCATTAGCCCCAGTCATTGCAGTTCATGAGATTGCACATGGAATAGCTCTAGTTCATTACGGTGGTCAACCCGGAGAAATGGGAACAGGCCTTTTCTACTTCGGTCCCATGTTTTATACCGAGACAACCGACGCGTGGGGATTGAGTAGACGTGACAGAATCATGGTTTATTTGGCCGGTAACATTTCAACTCTCTTGATTGGAACTGCTCTTGTTATTGCATGCCTTATAATGACGATCCCTGCACCTACGTCTCATATCCTCACAATGGTAGCCTTCTACTGTTTCAATATGTCTCTTTTCAACTTCGCGCCTCCCTTTGAAACTGACGGTTACTACATACTCTCGGACATCGTAAACATGCCTACCTTGCGCCGAGACTCCTATGGCTATTTGGGCTCAATTATTAGAAGAGCCTCGGGAAGGCAGGTGAAGGAAAAAATTTCGAACCTAACCAAGCGAAAAAAGATGATTCTTCTTGGGTATGCGGCTCTTTCAGTGACTTGGATAGTATACATCGTGTTTCAGTCGTCACTTTTCCTAGTTTATATGGGTCAGGACGTAACAGTTGCGCTCGCAAACATTACTCAAGCTATCTTGGCGTCTCAAGCGATACAGGCATCAGCCGCGATAATCGCTATCGCGTCAACTCTTTACTTTGGAATGCAAATCGTAGGATACGGCTTCGTTTTCTCTGTGGCAATCAAGAAAGCAACAGCAAAGCCTCTTCGAATCGAAGCCATTCACGACAGGGACCTCGCAGTTTTTGCATATCTTCCGCCGCAGGTTCCTGAATCGCTTTCTAAAAGCTTAAGGGCAAAAATGGAAGAAGCCGCGAAGAAATTCACGCGGAACTTTGAAATAAAACAAATTGGGCGCTCATGCGTCACTGTTCTCAGAATGGGTGGAACCAGTCTGGCTATGGTTCAAATCAAGGAATACCTTAAACGGGTAGAAAGCGAGTTCAGTTCAGCCTACCAGAACCTTATCATACGCCACAAAGAAACCCTTCAGAATTCGGCTGGAATCTATGCACCCCACAAGATTAAACTGACAACCATGCTAAAACAGATTGCAGACGAATCAGCCGATGCTGGCAATTCCAAAACGTGTTCCCTTATCAAATCTTGTGAAGAGAAACAAAAGGAGAACCTTTTATATCTTCTCAGCTCAGTATTCGGCACGGTCTGGACAATCGAAGTGCAACCCGCGCTGGAATATGAAATCCAGAGAGAACTGGTACCAGGTTTGCTTCTCGAAGACTTGACCCTTACAGATCTCTACAAAGACACTGAGAACTTCAAAAAAAATGTCATCTACGGCTACGACTCTCTTGCACAGCTCGCAACAGAAATCGATGTGGGCGCAAGGGAGAGTCTCACTCGGTTAGATGAGTATCAAGTGATAAGCGTCCTCGAACCTGTCAAAGGCCGAATCGTTTTTATAGGGAGGACGGAGCAGATAGAGAAAAATATTCATGCCTTTGCGCCCCTTTTCGTAGCTCAAACATGGTCTGGCTACCTAGATAATCTACTGAGTGAAGTATGCTTCTCACTTTCCACTCTGAACAGAGCTCATCTGCCAAGTGGCAAAGAAATAAAAGAAATGAGCATCGGAGAACTAGCGGTTCTAATGAAAGACCTTTCAGGACTCACAGAGATTCAGAGGCTAATCGACGAATGCACAAAAGAGTCAGAACGTAATCTGACCAGAATAAACCAGAGCCTTGAACAATTGAAAACCACTTTGAAACCCTCAGAAGCTTTCAAGATAGGGTTACTAGACACGATGTTTCACGTCAATGCTGAAAACCTTGAAGCAGTGCCCAACAGAATCAAAAAACTCCGAAAAGAGTGGAAAGCACTTTGCAAAAAGATCGAAAGAATTCGAGGGCATGTTGAAAAAGAATACATTGAAAGAAAAAATGTGATCGCAAAGAGAAAACGGAAGATGCTCAAGATTTACCCTTTGGTCTTTGCATTATCCATCATACTTTCCATTCTGAGCTTTCAGCCTTCACTGGCTGCTTTATGGATGGCATTCATGTCTGTTGCCCTGATTTTACATGCGTTTTACTGGGCTGTCTTTTATCGCATGTGGAGGTCATTTCATAAAGTTACAAAGTATCCAAGCCACGCTTTCAGCAGGGTTCAAGTCTTTATCCTAGCCTTAACAGAAGCAGTTTACGGATATGTAGCTACTGGAGACGTTATAACTCCAATATAATAGTAAAAATAATAGTAACAAACAAAAAAGGAGAGCGCTTTCGACCACCATCTGTTTCTCTCCTAGTTACGGAGTCTTCGTAGGCGCTTTCGTTGGAGCCCTTGCAGGAGCTCGTGCAGGTGCTCTTGCAGGCGCCCGTGCTGGAGCGCGTGCCGGAGCTTTTGCCGGTGCTCGTGCTGGAGCCCTAGCGGGGGCGCGCGAAGGTGCGCGAGCAGGCGCTTTTGCTGGTGCTCTTGCGGGTGCCCTAGCTGGTGCGCGTGCCGGAGCCTTGGCTGGGGCTTTTGCTCGTGCCCGAGCGGGAGCTTTTGCTGGTGCTCGAGCGGGAGTTTTCACGGGAGCTCTGGCGGGTGCCAAAGCCTTCACAGGTGTCCTAAGCTTCGGAAAAATTTTGACCTTCTCTTCTGGTTTCATTGGTTTTTGCTTTTTGGTTTCTTCCATTCGTTCTCACCTCCCTTCCATCCATATTAGTTACATATACACCTACATATACGCCTCATAATTTTATTTAAAAAATTGTACGAAATACATGACAAGTCATAATAGTAAGTTTTTTATTACAAATACTGCTTAGTATTATTTTATCATCGAAAAAGATGGAATCAAAAATGAAAAGATCAGCAAAAACCGAGATGGAACAGAGCGTAGAAGCTATTTTCAGAGGGCAATCAAGGATCACGGCGCGCGGTCAAATAACCGTGCCTACGGAAGTTAGGAGAAAGTTCGGGTTAAAACCAGGCGACATCCTTTGCTTTCTTGAGGTAGACGGTTCCATAGTTCTCAAGCTGGGACCGCTCGTATTGAGTGAGTGATTAAGCATCAAGCAAAGATTGACATGAGACGGTTCATGATAGAAGAGATGTTGCCCGTAAGTTTTAAATTGGTTGTTATGTATAATGCATAACACCATGGTGGTACTATGACAGCTAAAGACATAGTTATGGTGATTGATAAGCCTCACTTCAAAGTCAAGCTTCACAAGACTCTTCTAGAAGTGGACTTAAAAGAGGGCATCAAAAAAGAGTTAGAAGACGTTCTAGAGGCGAAGCCTATGCTGCGAGAAAGCTTGGGCTTTCTCTTCCAAACAGTCATTCCCCTAGACGTTCCGCTACGAAATATAAAGTCAGCAAACGTGAACAAAAAAGGACAGGTTAAGATAGTGATTCCGTCTCGAAAAGATATTATTATTCCACTTAAGCCGAACGAGTCTAAACGTCTTGTTGAGAAATTGAACGAATTGATCCCTATAGAAAAAGAGAGAGCTATACGGGAGATGCAAGAGTCAGAGAAAGCTAGAAAGGCGTTTGAACCCAAACGTGCTCAGTTGGAAACAGAAGCGCATAGAGAAAGGGCAGGTCGGGTTTGAAGCTAACGAGCAACAAGTAGAGACAAGGTGTTTAGTGAGGATCTTAGTCATCTGTCTTCTTTTCAAAAAGGGTATTACGCAATTGTATCGTTTGTAAGTATTTCTAAACAGTAGCAAAGTGATTCTCCAAAGCTAATGTACGAAAATCTTTCATATTTGAAATTGATATTAATGATAGATATCAATGTCTTCAGAGATCAACGTACAAGTTACACTAAAGAAAGCAGAGGAAGAAGAAAAGAAATATGAGTGGCTTAATGCAGTTAAGCATTATGAAAAAGTGCTATCTTCCGAATCAGCGCCTGTTTCGTTTGTTGCAGAGACTTGGGAAAAAATAGGTTTTTGTTATAATCAGGCTTCTAGGCAGACTGAGAATCCGGAAGAATTCAGGAAACTCAGGCAACTGGCAGTGGAAGCCTACAGAAGTGCTGCAAAACTTTTCGAAAAGGAAGACAGCCCAAAAAATCAGGGTAAAGGTGCGCAATGTAATGCCATCGCTGCATATGTGCGTTCTTGGGTAGCGTCTAGTCCTTCAGAAAAAGTAAAAATGCTTGATGAATGCCTCAAGTTCGGAAAACAGAGCTTAGAGGCTTACGAAAATGCTGGCGACGAGCTAAGTTATGGAAAAATGTGTAACGATGTATTGACATGTCTCCTAGAAAGATTATATGTCGCATCTGACTGGAGAGAAATGAAAAATTTCGCTCTAGAAGGAATCAATTGCGCCAACAAAGCTATTGCAATTCTGTCAAAGCTTGGGAACAAGAGTGAACTCCTTCGCGCCTATTTCACAGCCAGCCTTCAAAGCTGGTACGCAGCAAACATTAGCGAAGAAGAGCAAAGAAAAGAACTTATGCGAAGAAGCTTGAGCTACTCAGAGGAAGCGTTGAAACTTTCCCAAGAAGTTGACAACCCTCATTACACTGCTATGGCAAACTGGGCGGCGGCCTTCTGCACACTTCTTTTCACGGAAAAAGTTGAGTCCTCTTTGGAATATGCCAAAGAAATGCTAAGGCAAGGAACGATTGTAAGGGACAATTACCTGAAAGGAGTTGCATCCTACGTCCTTGCATTTGTCGCTAATTGGATGACATTGAGGGAAGCAGATCCCGACAAACAAAAGGAAGGACATAAAAACATCATTAAATATGCTGAAGATGCCATACGCTGTCTTCACCTAGTTTCTCAAGATTTTTTCATCGCAGAAACCTACCTGTTCTATGCTGAAAGCTACTCTTTTCTAGCACGTGATGTTGAAGCCAGTTCAGAAGAAAGGCGAGGCATGTTAAAAAAAGCGGTAGAAATTGGGCGTAGAGGATTAGAACACGCAACCCGTTCTGGTTCTCCTGACGCTACAGGTTCTACACTCCATGCCTTAAGCAAAGCACTACATTTCTATTCCAATATTGAAACTGGAGAAGATGATAAGACAAGGTTACTCCAGGAGGCTTTGGTTCACAGACAAGAATTAAACAAGATTGCTGAAAGAGCATTTCCAGCCAATGATTGGATTCGCGGCGTTGGCAAAAATTATGAAGGGTTAATAAAAGTAGATTTAGTTAGATTGGAAGCAGATAGAGACAAAAAGAAAGCTCTTCTTGAAAGTGCTGTCTCAGATATGGAAGATGGTGTGTCACGATGCAAAAGATGGATTTTATCCCGCCCTGTGCCAACACTCATGGCTGCTGTTGGAGCATTCGAAGATGGACTTGGAGGAGTACTGAATGAACTCTATCTATTAACCGGAGAAGAAAAGATTCTGAGCAGAGCAATCGAAGTTTTCGAAGATGCTGGTAAAAGATTTAAGAAAGTTAACTTGTCGAGCCGTGTCGCGGAGTCCTACTGGAAAATGGCAAGAAACCAGGATCGCCTCGATAGACACCGGAAGGCTGCGGAAAATTTTGAACACGCATTTGCAGAGTATAAGGATGCAGCTCAAAGGATACCATTTTTTGCAGACTTTTACTTGGACTATGCTACCTACATGGCGGCATGGAGTGAAATTGAAAGAGCTAAATTTGCTCATGATCATGAAGAATATGCCACTGCAATGAAACATTACGAAAAGGCTGCAAGCCTTCTTAAACCATCAAAATTGTGGACTTACTTGTCTTCAAACTTCCTTGCATGGTCGCTTTTGGAACAGGCGGAAGATTTGAGTAGAAAAGAAAGTGGCAGCGAGTCGATAGAAGCTTTCAATAAGGCGGCAGAACTCTTCAAGGAAGCCAAGGAAGCTTTTGAAAAAGAGATAGGCAAAATCCAAAATCTGGACGAAAAGGAGAAGGCAATTGAACTTAGCAACGCCTCTGTTCGAAGAAGAGACTACTGCCTTGCAAGAGTAAACGTAGAGGAGGCAAGAATCTATGATCGGAGAGGAGATTACGCTCGAAGTGCTGAAGAGTATGATTTAGCTGCTGATGCATTCGAGAAGATATTGGAAACTTTAGAAGCGGAAGCTGATCGAAAAGAAATAAAGCCAATTGCTTGCATGTGCCGTGCATGGCAAAAAATGAAAGTGGCTGATGAAAGAGATATACCAGAACTCTACCACGAAGCTTCCGAACTGTTTTTGAAAGCAAGAGATCACAGTACAAAAAATAGGACAACTTTGTTGGCTTCAGGTAACAGCGCTTTCTGCAAAGCATTAGAGTTCGAAGCTAAATTCGAAGCAAAAAGGGACAAAGATGACTTTTCGAAAGCTAAACAATTTCTTGAAAGTGCAGCAAATTGCTATTTGAAAGCGGGCTTCGAAAATGCCTCTTCGTGGACAACCGCCACGGAGATTTTGTTTGATGCTTATAACTACATGGTTAGTGCCGAATTAGAGGCTGATCCAGACAAGAAAATGAAAATCTACCTTCTCGCAGAAAAGTGTCTTGAACGGTCAGCTGGGCTCTACGAGACAGCAGGGTATGTTGGCAAAAGAGACGAAGTTCTTAAGACCTTAAAGAAGGTGAAAGAAAAACGTGAGTTTGCATTGTCTTTGGGAGAATTGTTAACTGCCCCTAGCGACGCATCGAGTACCAGCGTAATCTTTGCACCTGGCTTGACTGTGGAAGAACCTGTTGGTTTGTCAAAGTTTGAACGTTCTTTTGTTCAGGCAAATTTGATTGCTCATCAAAGGGAGGTTATAGTTGGTGAAGATTTTGGTCTGGAGGTTCAGGTTGCCAATCTTGGGAAGAACGCGGCCTTTTTGATTAGGATGGAAGAGATAGTTCCTAAAGGGTTCGATCTGATAAAAAAACCTGAAAAATGTATAGTTGATAATGGGTTTTTTAACTTTAAAGGGAGAAAATTGGCTGCTCTTGAGACAGAGGAAATGAAGATAACATTGAAGCCCAAAAAGAAAGGAAGTTTCACTTTCACGCCGAAGATTCAGTATATGGATGAGGCTGGGGAACACAAGACTTGCGAGCTTGAACGGGTAACTGTTACAGTGAAAGAAATGGGAATTCGCGGATGGTTGAAGGGACCTGGTTAGGGTAAAGGAACGTAAGTCATTCTTCAAGATAGAAACTCGAAAAGGCACTAGAAGAATATTTTATATTGACCGTATGCAAATTAACTTGATATATATAGCGAGACAATACAATAGAAGAGTCATCCATAAGTGTTATTTACAGATTAAATCATTAATATGTTAGGAGAGAGGAAGTTGTTTAAGAAAATAGTTTCTGGAATAACGGTAACAATGCTGTTAATCAGCATGATTATTTTTGTTTTTGACGTCCACTCACCAAGCGGCGTAATCATCGCCGTTATCAATCCTGAGACTGGTGGTAACGAGTTTACGTTCCTACCATCGACACTAGTCAACAGCACCTTCATAGCTAATGTAACAGTAATGAACATTTTATATTTATCTTGTTGGCAGATAAACATCACTTGGAACTCAACACTTCTGAGGATTAATAGTACAGCTGACATGATATTGCCATCTGACAACGTATTTGGTTCTTATGCGGATTCAACAGGATTAAACATAACTTCGTCTAACGTGTTCTGGTGTGCTCAACCAGGACTGGAGGCTCCTTTTGAGTATGTTAACGTAACCTATGGAACATTATGTCAAATTCGGTTCACAATCAAGGAGAAGAACGATGAAACACCGCTGACCTGCAACATACACTTCGTAGTGCAAGGTGAGGCCCCCTACTATACTAAACTTATAAACATAGACGACGACCTAGTTTCATATACGGCTCAGGATGGCAAATATTTTGCTCCTCCGCGTGCCGGACCTAGTATGGATAATCTTTTGATTAAGTATTATGGGAACACAAGCATTCTTTATGATGCTTTGAAGAACGGAGAAGTTGACCTGACTGATCTGGATTTGACCCAAGCGCAGATGGATGAAGTGTTCAATAATACGAATGTTCAAGCTGCAGTATCTCCCGCTCCTTTCTTATATGAATTTGACTTCAACAATAATGATACCATTCCAACCTATCCCGATTGGGCCAGTCCAACAGCCTACAAGGAATTTAGGCAAGGTATTGCTTGCTTGGTGAACAAGACTCATATCGTCAACGACATATGTAACTATGCCTATAGGATAGATACGCCGATTCCGCGTCCGACCGGCGATTATTGGGTAGACTGGTCTGTGAGCCAATATGGCTCTTATGGTAACTTGCTCAACAATTATCCGTATGAGTACGACTCAGAAAGAGCTGCATATTACTTCAATCTGAGCGGGTTCTTGGAAGGTGATGCGGAAACTGGCACACCTAATCCCTATTATGATGAGAATTTTCCAAGCTCGGCGCAATACCTGCGACTACATCCCGAGACTCTAGAGGATCTTGAACCGCTGATTTTTTACATAAGGAATGATGATCCAAGAAGACTTGAAGCTGGAAGAATCTTGAGAGATAATCTACGCAAGATGGGAATTCCCGTTAACGCTATAGAGGCTAACCGTTCAACTTGCTTAGGTCCAGTGCTCGATGAGAGAGATTACCACATTTACACAGGAGGCTGGAGCATAGACAGGAATGACTTTGAACTTTTGAGTGCTTACTCAAGTGAGAATATTGGCGCTTGGGCGAGCAATTATCCACAGTTCAGTAACGCAACGTATGATGAATCGGTCCAAAAAGTGATGTCCCCGGAAAACCTGGACGTCGCTAAAGAAGCTGCATTGAAGTGTCAAAAAATTCTGGTACAGGAAGCTGTTTGTGTTTGGCTTTGGAATCCAAGTCTAGTTATGGGCTACAGAAACATATACGGAGTTGTGAATGAAAGAGGAGAACGCATCGATAACCAGTGGACTTTTCTAACTGCACGTTTGGGCGTCAATGCTACAAGAACCGAAATCTACTACGGTCTTTACAGCACACCAATTTCCTTAAACATAGTTACTGATTATCCAGTCAACACCTTTACGTCACCTATATTGGATTGTCTCAGCCGCATTTACGACACTTTACTATCTTACTGTCCGTATGACAAAACACCGGGTACTGTCTTTGAGGAGAGAGATCGTGGAGGAACCATGCCTTGGATGGCCGAAGACTGGGAAATTGGTGTATGGGAATCTCCCTACAACCCAGCAGAAAATTTGACTAAGCTGACCTTCTACCTTCGTGACGGCATCAAGTGGCATGACGGAGTTATGCTAAACTCTACTGATGTCCAATTCACTATTGAATATTTGAAGGGATTGGGCAACCTTACTCGTCTCTACAGCGAAGTCTCTGACGTCCACCATGTTACAACCCCAAATGCCCGTACAGTTGAAGTGTATGAAAACGTTTCTAACATTTGGACACTTGACATGATCGGGTCGCTCCCCATACTACCAAAACACATATTCCAAAGCATCACTAACGTGACTGGATACACTCCAGGAACTAGCCAAGGGCTTCCTGCAAGTCAAGGTCTCGTTGGTTCTGGTCCCTGGAAATATGTCAACCACAGTTCTTCAATGCTTTATTTGGAAGCCAACAGGGACTACTTCATGGAAACTCCGCCGATAGAAGAAATTGACTTCCGATACGACTGGGAAATGGGATGTTGGGCTGTAGACGCTATGGACGCAACTATGGTTGGAGAGGCCTTTGGATCTTCGGGGAGCCATATACCTGACACAAATTGGGAACCGGGATGTGACGTTGCGTGGGGCGACTGTATAGTAGACATGTCTGATTTAGATGCTTTAGATCAAAGGTTTAACGCGACATGGGGCAGGTCGGCAAAACGCTACATTATTCCACCTCCTACAGACACTGCTATTTACGTTGAACCTCAAGAAAACCCCGTTGTTGTCGGTGAAATGCTGACGGTTTATGTAAAACTGGAAAACCTCGGTAACCTATCAGGTCTTCAATTTAAGCTAAACTACGATAACAACAAGCTTTATTGCCTCAACATAAGCATGAATGACCAAATATTCGATGAAACCTACACTGCAAAATACGAAATAAACCAGACAGAAGGTTTCCTGTGGATTTCCCTCTCATCACTTGCGTCTTCAGTTAGCGGCAACTTAACTTTAGCAGAGATCTATTTTAACGCTACAAAACCGAGTGGCTCTGTGCTGGATCTTTGGAACACCAAACTTGTCGCCACTAGGGCTCCTGGATTAACTTGTCAACTAATGCCTCACAGGACCCTTGATCATGGGGTCATGGTTGGGGTCTCGACGCCAATAGGCACAAATGTTACAGTTTCGCCGGCGGAAAATGCCAATGTTACTTTCGCTAGCACAACTACGGGAGGGGTCACTACCTTAAACATAATTCAACCACCCTCAACCGAATTTGTGTCCGTTCTCTGCAACGAAATTAAAACGACAGCAAACTATACAGGCAACATAACCATTCAATTTACATATGACCCTACAGGTCTTTCACTGGAAGATGAACAAGCCATGAAAATCTGGCTCTGGAATGAGTCTTCGCGGACTTGGACTGACATAACAACTTTTGTCGACACAGACAATAACATCATTTATGGCACGGCTCCCCACCTATCTATATTCGGAATCACCAGAGCTGTAAGCATGGAAGGCGACATGAGCCAAGAAGGTGAAATCACTGTAGGAACCCCAGCCATGCCGCCAGACCCGCCCCCCGGCTTAGTAGTTTTGAACTACTACGAGATTAGCACAACAAAGAGCTACACGGGGGCAATTACTCTTCGCCTAATATATAGCGGCAATGCAGTCCCTCCAGAAGAAGAAATTTTCATTCGAATCTGGCTCTGGAACGAGTCATCTCCAGGAGTTTGGAATTGGATTGACATAACAACTTTTGTCAACACGACAAGTAACACCGTCTACGGTATAACTAGCCACCTTTCAATATTCGGAATTACAAGCATTCAACCAGCTCCACCGACCGTTGCTGTTGTCCAGGAATCATGTTCAAGAACGATAGTAGGCCAAGGATGCAACTTAACCATAAGCTTCACCTACCAAAATCTAGGCTTATTCACCGAAAACTTCACCATCAACGTCTACCGCAACCTGACCATACTTGAAACACGCCCCAATACAACTCTGCCCCCTGGAGCGCAAATAGCTCTGTCCTTCACATTTAACACTACTGACTGGGCTAAAGGCAACTGTTCAATAAGTGTCTGTGCTCATCTAATAAAATGGGTGTTTGTAACTATTCGAGGTGATCTGAACGCAGATTACATCGTTGACGGGCAGGACTACCAGCTTGCCAAGAAAGCCGTACCTTCAAGCCCTGGCAGTCCAAAGTGGAATCCGAATGCAGACTTGAACGACGATGGCATAGTCGACGGCCAAGACTTCCAAATAGTGAAAAAGAGCATAGGACAGCACTACCCGTAAGCCTCTGTGACTTTTCCCAGACACTTAGGTATCCTTGTGCTAAAGTATCTCTGTGTGATGCGCCAACCGAAAAGAACGCTTACTATTCGCTCACATCTCAACTTTTCTATTTGCTTCTCAGTCCAGTCGCTAATTAGATTTACATTGACAAAACAACGCACATAAAAAAAATAGAGGAAGGTTAAGGTTTTCTAGCAGCTGCCTTTTCGAGTGCAACGACGCCCGGCAGTTTCTTGCCCATCAGAAACTCTATCAGAGCTCCGCCAGCGGTGCTGACATAAGAAATTTTGTCGGATAACTCTAGCTCTTGTAAAGCTGCTATTGTGTGGCCGCCTCCTGCAAGGGAGAACGCTTGTGAATTCGCGACTTCTTCGAATATTCTTTTTGTTCCATAAACGAATTCACTGTTTTCAAAGACTCCCATTGGTCCACTAATTACGATCGATTTTGCGTTCCTTATTATTGTGGTGTATTCCTTAGTAGTTTTTGTTCCGATGTCAAATATGGGGTAATCTGTTGGAAGTTTTTCAACTGGAACTTCTTTTCTCTTCTTTTCTACTTCTACAGCCACATCTGCTGGGACTTTAATTTTGTTCGGATACTTCTGCATAAGTTCTTTTATGCCAGACACTAAACCCATCAGTTTCTTTTGCTCTAGTAAGCTCATGTTCGGGTTGCCGAGACTAAAGCCCTTTGCTACGAGGAAGACGTGGCCGACAACTCCTCCTGTGAGCACATGGTCCGCTATTCCGTTATCTAAAACATATTTTGAGATTTCAAGTGAGTCGTCTGCCTTTGCTCCTCCGAGAATGTACACACATGGCTTTTCAGGGTTTTCCAAAACTTTACTTAGGGATTTTAGCTCCCTTTCCATTATGCGTCCTGCAACGCTTGGCAACACTGCTGTAAAACCGACCATCGACACATGGGCTCTGTGGGCTGCTGCAAATGCATCGTTAACAAATAAGTCAGCTATGGGTGAAAGGTTCTTCACAAACTCTGTTTTCGCGTGGTCTTCGGGTGTTCCTTCCTTTGTTTCTCCATCGAAAGTTCTAACGTTTTCTAAGACTAGGATTTCGCCGCTTTTTAGGTCTTTTATTGTTTTTTGGGCTTTTTCGCCGAAAACGTCATCAACATATTTGACTGGTTTGCCGAGAACTTTACTGAGAATTTCAGCGTGCTGTTTTAGAGGTATAAAATCTGGGTCACCTTTTCTTCCTTGATGAGCTAAAACAACAACTTTCGCGCCTTTCTCTGCGAGCTCTTTAATGGTTGTTTTGCCGTGAGCTCGAATTCTTGTATCATCTAAAACTTTTTTGGTTTCGGCATCCACTGGCGAGTTGAAGTCAACCCTGATAAGTACTACTTTATCCTTCACTGCAACATCATCTAGAGTCAAATATTTTGTCATTTTATTACCTCTTGTAGTACAGAAAAATAGAGGAAGGTATGTTTTTAAGTTTTACACATTGAGTGGGCTAGAAGCCTGCCTTTTTACCTATCAACTCTATTAGTTCAACCATTCGGCAGGAGAAGCCCCACTCGTTGTCGTACCAGGCGAGGACTTTGACGAAGTTGCCTCCTACAACCATGGTTGATTGAGCATCAAAGTTGGCTGAATAGGTGCTGTGGTTGAAGTCTGACGAAACAACTGGGTCTTCGGTGTATTCTAAAATGCCTTTAAGTGGTCCTTCTGCAGCCTTCTTGAAAGCCGCGTTGATCTCTTCTTTAGTTGTGTTTTTCTCCAGTAGGCAAGTCAAATCGACTATGGAAACGTTTGGAACAGGAACCCGTAGCGCAATTCCGTTCATTCTCCCTGAAAGCTCTGGGAGCACAAGGGTTGCGGCTACAGCCGCACCTGTAGTAGTGGGTATAATGTTTATTGCTCCTGCTCGGGCGCGGCGAAGGTCAGAGTGAACCAAATCCTGAATTCTCTGGTCATTAGTGTAAGCGTGAGCCGTGGTCATCAATCCAGTCTTTAAACCGAAGTTTTCATGCAGCACTTTTGCTACTGGTGCAACGCAGTTTGTTGTGCATGAAGCGTTTGAAAGTATATTGTGTTTTTCGTGGTCGTATTTGTCATCGTTTACGCCCATCACTATAGTTATGTCTGGATTTTTCGCTGGTGCCGAAATCAATACTTTTTTGGCTCCTGCTTGGAGGTGCATTGCGGCTTTTTCTCTATCCGTGAACAATCCTGTAGATTCTACAGCTAAGTATGCATCTAGGTCTTTCCATGGTAATTGTAAGGGGTCACGTTGGGCAAGAGTCCGAATTCGTTTTCCTTTTACGACTACTGCGTCCTTCTCAGCTTCAACAGGGAATGGAGCTCTTCCATGAACTGAATCGTATTTCAGCAGGTGTGCTAGAGTTTTAGCGTCAGTTATGTCGTTTACAGCTACAAAATCGATGTTGGCGTTTCTTTCTACTGCAGCTCTGAATAAAAGGCGTCCAATTCTGCCGAATCCGTTTATTGCTACTTTTATTGTCATATATTTTCACCATTATATGTTGTTCTCTATTTAATGAATGATTATTCTAATTAATTTTCCGCTAAAACTAAAGGAAAAAATGGGATATTTTTCAGCGAAGTTTCATTAGAACCATTTCTGCAGCCAAAACTAATGGTTCCCAAGTTTCGCATAAGGGCGGTGCGTAAGCTGTGTCTGTTTTTGCTAGTTCTCGTACTGTCATCTGTTTTTGTATGGCGAAGGATATGGCGTTTATGCGTTGGGTTACTTCTTCTCCGCCTATGATTTGGGCGCCTATTATCCGTTGGGATTCCTTTTCAACTACAAGCTTGACTTTTATTGGTAGTGCTCCAGGATAGTAGTCTGCTTTCGTCTTCGAAGTGATTGTCCCTGTCACGGTGTCTATTCGTGCTCTTTGTGCTGCTGTTTCTGTTAAGCCTGTGACGCCAGCCTCTGTGTCATAGAGCCTTGTCACAGCAGAGCCTAAAACGCCTGTGAAAAGGGCGTATCCGCCTGCTGCGTTGATTCCTGCTACTTTTCCTTGTCTGACGGCAACTGTGCCTAACTGTTGCACGGCTGGTTTTTGGGTTACTATATGTGTGCTTTCTGTGCAATCGCCTACGGCATAGATGTCTTTGACATTGGTCTCCATTCTGGCGTTTGTCTTTATGGTTTTTGTCTCTCCTAATGCTACGCCTGCGTCGACTGCAAGTTGAGTGTTAGCCCTAACACCGAATGCGCTGACAAACAAGTCTGCGTTGATTTGTTGGCCTCCAGCGACTATTCCTGTGACTTTTTCTGTTCCGAGGAATTCTTCGACGCCTTTTCCGGTTAGGATGTTTATTCCTTTTGTTTGAAGCATTTCTTGGATTATGTTTGCCATGTCTGCGTCAAGCATCATTGGGAGAATTTGGGGTAGCAGTTCAACGACAGTGACGTTCAAGCCTCTTTCTTGGAGTGCTACAGCTACTTCTAGACCGATTAGTCCGGCTCCCATGACGACTGCTGTTTTTGCTCCGTTTTTGACGGCTTGGTCGATTTTTTCTCCGTCTTCCAGTGTTCGGAGTGAGAGTATTCCTTGTTTTTCTTTGCCTTTTATTGGTGGCGTGAAGGAATTGGCGCCTGCTGCTATGATTAGGCTGTCGTAGGGTATGGCTTCGGTTTTGCCTGTTTTGTCTATGGTTTCGACTGTTTTGTTTGTTGTGTTTATTTTTGTGGCTTTGGTTTCGGTTTTGAGGTCTAGTTTCATCATTTGGTAGAAGCCTGATGGGAAGACGATTAGGTCGTTGAAGCTTGGTATGTGTCCGCCTATTACGAAGGGGAGTCCGCAGCGTGAGTATCCAGCGTTTTTTTCTTCGGTTATTAGTGTGATTTCGGCTGTGCGGTCTGTTTTTCTTGCGGCTGAGGCTGCGTCAACGGCTGCGGCGTGTGCACCAATTATTATTATACGCTTAGACATTGTGTTTTCCTTCGTTTATTTGCCTAGGGTTTTGTGCCATTCCACTGCCTTGTTGAAATCCATTATGTTTGCGAGTTCTGCTTGGAGATTTGATGGTTTTATTACTAGTAGCCAGCCTTTTCCGTAGGGGTCTTCGTTGAGGGTTTCGGGTTTTGATTGGACTTCTGCGTTTACTTCTTCTATTGTTCCACTTATTGGTGCGACTAGGTCTGAGACGGCTTTGACTGATTCTACTGTGCCGTATGGCTCGTTTTGTTTGGTTGTTGTTCCTGCGCTTGGCAATTCTGCATAAACGATTTCTCTTAGTTGTTTTTGGGCGTAGTCGGTTATGCCTACGCGAACTTTGTCTCCTTCGATTTTTACCCATTCAAACTCTTTTGTATAGTAGAGTCCTTCAGGCACTTCGCATTCGTTTACTTTCACCATGTCTGTTCACCTTAAAGATGTGCTCTTATTCTATTCACATTTTAGCCTTTAAAATTAACTGTCCACAAACCTGCTAATGAGCAAACAACGTAAATTTGTCGTGAGTGCAATTAGAGAACACATTTAATAGCAACATGCGTAACTTTGCAAAGGCGATAGACTTTGAGAGTACAGCATACCTCTTTGATAACTTGAAGATTTTTTGAGATTTAATTGAACACAACACAAAATAACGCTACGTATATTTTCCATTATATTGTTGAATATTGAATGTGTTCAATTAATTCAATATAAATCTTCGAGTTACCAAAGAGGCAAGCCATTGTTTCGAAAATAGCATCATTTTTCCATAGCTGTCGCAGATATGCCTTCTTGATAACTCGAAGATTTGTTGAGATTTAATTGAATACTAATCAAATAATTCAACAATAAATACTCTTCACAATCCCCTCCAAAATCGGAAAGAACAGAGAAATGCTGGCGTTTCTGAAATTGCGCTTGGAAGCAGTCAATATAACTTCGAAGTAAGTTCGCAAACTTTATTAGGAAGCCGTCCTGATGTACAGGATGGACTAGTAGCTCAATGGATTGAGCAGCCCCGTGCTAAGGGGAAGGTTGTGGGTTCAAATCCCACCTAGTCCGCCATTAGAATTAATGGAAATGGGTGTGGGTCGTATCTTTCGATACAACCATCCCACGTTACATTGTAACATACGGGATTGCTAATTCCCCATTTCCACTAACTATTTAATTACCTTCCTATCGTATAAGTTTTACGGATTCATTTTCAGTAAATAACATGAATAGTTCAACCAATTAGTCAATCAACATCCCTTAAATATATTCTTGCCATTTTTATAAAGTGGGAACATGAAGACCAGGCTTAGACCTTCTAGCGAACCAGAAGTTAAGGTTCTTATCCCCATGTATAAACCGCTCAAACCTGAGACATGTAAGAAATGCAAAAGTGTTATGGCTGAACCGACAGAATTAATTAGAATCGTAAAGAGCTAAGGTTCTGAATCAATTTTTACGTTATAATCCAGAACCTAAAGTTCAATCTATTTATAAGGGGGCTAGATTGTTTCTGAGAGCTACACTTCAAAAGAGATGTTGCTATCTTTGTCTTAATCCTTGTATAAACTCCTCCACCGACTGCTTTGCAGTTGGGTCTGGCACCTGAATTGGTGGATGCTTAAACGCATACGCGGAAATACTCAACAGTTGACCAGCAATCTTCCTGTCCAAAGCCAATTTCACCGCCCTAATGACATCAATCACTACACCTGCACTGTTTGGCGAATCCTCAACCTCCAACTTCACCGTAACCGTCAAAGGTCTATCACCAAACTTTCTACCCTTAAGCCACAAATAACAAATCTTCTTATTCCCCAAAAACGGCACATAATCCGAAGGACCAATCCGCGTAGGCAAATCATACGGAACCAAACTCGTAACCGCCTCTGTTTTGCTGATTCGCTTAGTCTTTAGTCGTTCCTCAACTGTCATGTTCTCAAAATCCGTGTCCCCACCCAAATTTAACTGATAAGTCTCATCAATAATCACTCCTCTATCAACGCATAGTCTAGCCAAAGCCCGATGCAAAATCGTCGCGCCCACCTGACTCTTAACATCATCACCCGCAACTGGCAACCCACGCTCCTCAAACTTCTTAGCCCAACCAAAATCCGAAGCAATAAACTCAGGCATACAATTAACAAAAGCGCATCCAGCATCCAAAGCTGCTTGAGCATAAAACCGCGTAGCATTCCTGCTCCCCACAGGCAAATAATTAACAAGAATCTCCGCTCTTGAATCCTTCAAAATCTTAACTACATCTACTGGTTTAATCTTTCCTTCTTTGTAGACGCTAAATGCTTCTTTCATGTGTTCAGCTACGCCATCAAGAACTGGAGCGGGCGAAACCTTAACACCTAAACGTGGCACATCAGCAAATTTTGCACAGCAATTAGGCTCAGTAAATATAGCCTCAGCCAAATCTTTCCCAATTTTGTTTTTGTTCACCTCAAAGGCAGCCACAAACTTTACATCTCTTATATGGTATCCGCCGAAGTTCACATGCATAAGTCCAGGCACAGTTACGTCTTCTTTTGCGTCTTTATAGTATTGCACTCCCTGAACTAGGGCGGATGCACTGTTGCCAACGCCTACAAGTGCCACACGAATTTCTGACACGTTAATAACCCCTTAGGTATTGTTTGGTCAAGGCTTAATGGTTGTCTACTCTATAACTTTTTCTAGAAGTATGACAAAATTAAAAGGGAACCTCTCGTGAAAGGGAGAATTGGTGACCGCTAATGGATGAAGGCGAAGTAGTCATTAAATATGATCCCTTCCAAGAAATTCTAGTAATGGAGCGCACTTTCTTTTCAACACCCGATGACATAGCAAGGTTCATATCAGTAATTGCAGGAGGCAAACTCGCAGGACTTTACTGGGCTGAAGGTGTGGTATTCCTTTATTTCCCGCTCCCAGCATCCACAGAAACAGTTGCAAAAGAGCTTATTGAAAACAAAAAAGTTTACTGGACCTTTGTAGGTTACGCACTTATGCCAAAATACGCATCAACAATCGAAACAAAAGAAAAAATAATCATCCCTGTAATTGACATCTCCTCTAATCCTATTCTCAAAAAAGTTGCAGCATGGTTAAAAGAACAAAAATAAACTCCTTCAAGAGCATCAAGCTATGGATTCTTGTCTATGCCTCAGAGGAAAGATTTTCTCCGGAAATGGCGAAGGCGAAAAATTCATCACACTCCCGTGGGTAAGAAAGCAAATAGTGGAAAAAATTGGTTTTGATCCGTACCCGGGAACATTGAACATAAAACTCGAAAACGACATCAAACTCAGAACATTGAATAAAGCCAAGGCAATCGAAATTTCGCCAGAAACTGGCTTTTATCGTGGAATATGCTTTAAAGCCTGCTTTATGGATAAGGTGGAATGCGCCATTGTTATTCCTGAAATCGCGAATTATCCTAAAAACATTCTAGAGGTCATTGCGCCGATAAATCTGAAAGAAAACCTTCTTCTCAAAAATGGAAACACTGTGAAAATCAAAATAACACTCTGATAAAACATCAATTTTCTCGTTTATCTTTCAGAAAACTTTGCATATACTCCCTTAGCCATTTATTCTTCTTAAGATATAAACCATAATTCACGAGAGCATTCATAGCCCTTGCAGAATCTTCTGGCGAAGAATAGGCTGGAATGCCTAACTTGTCAAATCTAAAGCGCGTGTGCAAAGCCATTTCTGTTTCACCAATATCGCATGCAACAATAGGTTTGTCATATTTGCCTGCGACCTTTGCAACTCTGTCTATGTAATCCTCTTGTAAGGCTGGCGTATGATGTAAGCCAAGCATTATCAATCCGTCAATTTCAGGGTCTTGAAAAAGGATTTCTGTCACACGCTCAAACATTTCAGAAGTTCCAGAACCAGTGATGTCCACTGGGTTAAGATTTGTTGCAAACTTCGGAAGCTTGCCCTCCATTTTCAATTTTTCAAATTTCTGAACTGTTTCTTTAGAGAAACGTTTAACGTTTAATCCTTTCAGTTCGCATTCGTCAACAGCCATAATCCCTGGACCGCCAGCATCTGTAATTATCCCTACATTTTTGCCCGCGGCTGGCGGTTGCATAGCTAACGCCTTTCCAGCGTCAAAAAATTCTTCCATATCCTTTGCTCTCAAAATTCCCGTTTGTGCAAAAACGGCATCATATATCTTATCTGAGCCTGCCATGGCGCCTGTATGCGAAGCTGCGGCTCTCGCTCCAGCTTCGGTTCTTCCAGATTTAAGAGCTACGATAGGTTTTTTCTTTGATACTTCTTTGGCTACTTTGAGAAATTCCCTTCCAGATTTTATGTCTTCAACATATAGCAATATGGCTTTAGTTTCATCATCATATAGCAAGTAATCTAGCATTTCTGCCTCATCAACATCGCATTTATTACCGAAACTCACGAATTTGCTAACTCCTATCTGCCGCCCAGCCAAGTAGTCAAGAGCCGCAACGCCGAAAGCTCCACTTTGGGTAACTATTGCTATGTCTCCAGGCATAGGGCGAGGGGTCGCAATAACCTCATCACCAGTCGTCAAAATTTTTGTCTCTGGCAGAAACAGCATGTCCACGCCTGCCCTTGAATCATAAACTCCAAGACAGTTCGGGCCTAAAACCCGTATCCCAGCTTTTTTGGCTATGACTACAATCTTACTTTCAAGCTTGTGATTCCCAATTTCACCGAAACCAGAGCTGATTATAACAACAACCTTCACTTTTTTAGATGCCGCCTCTTCCATTATCTTCGGTACAATGTTTGCTGGAACAACAACTACCACCAATTCAAGTTCCACGGGAATTTTGGTCACCGAAGGGTAACATTGAAATCCTAAAATCGAATCTTCATGCGGGTTGACTGGGAATATTTCTCCTTTGAAAACTCCCCTCCTCTTATTCTCGACAAAATTTTTGAATATCACGTGCCCAGCCTTGTTTATCCTTTTCGTTGCTCCAACAACAGCAACTGAGCGAGGATTGAAAAACGCATCCAGTTGCTTAGTTGGCGAATCCATTTCTTGTTCACCTTCTGCTTCTAACAATAACTATGGGTTTATGTTTTACTGTCTCAAGCATCTCCCAACTTACACTAGCTAAATCTACTTTGAACTTCTCAGCCATGTCCCACACTGTTCTGCCAGCGCCAGCACCTCTCAAGCGATTTGCAACTTCCGCAACCTCTAATGCTTCTTCAACAGATATTTTGCATCCGGCTACTGCTATTGGTGTTGCCCTCCTTTTAAGATTAAAAAATCGCCCAATTACGTATGCAATGAACCCGCCAAAAGAATAAATGCCCTTAATCGGTTTTGGACGCGGAGTGAAATGGACACTTTTAAATGAATAGGTTTTATCAGTGTCTGCGATTATTACAAAAACCTTCCTTCGCAACCTTAACAATATTTCTCTATGCATTTTCTTGGCTACTTCATCCGCATTATTTAAAGGTAAACTTACGTAAGAATATGCCAAATTAGTTCCATCAATGCCACCTTCAGAACCAAACATCAAAGCCTGCAGAAGACCAGCGTACTGTAAGGCAACCTGTTTATGGCGACTACCCATTTCCAACGGATATTCACGTAGCCGCTGGAGCAGTTTTTTTCGAAAACGGCACAATCGTCCTAGAAAACACCCCCAAACTACTCGCATCCAAAACTTGCCAATTAACTTTGCATTTAAACTTGGCTTAACAGTGTTTTCATCAAGAATGTTGTTTAGCGCGGTTGAAATCGCCTTTTCCGATACAACCACGAAATCTCCATCAGCTATTTTCCCATTAACGCCATTAATTATCTCTTCCAAGTAATTTTCTTCAGGTCTCCAATATTTTGTGACAATCGCGAGTGCTTTATATTTAGTCATATAAATCGCGTTAATTGTCCAGAATACCTTATTAAATTGTTACATGTTTCGGAATGGTTCTTCTTAATCAGGAATTATGAATAATGTTTCTACTCTAATCCATTAAAAGGAAATAAATAGCGTTTTTACTTAGATTGCATAATAAAGGAACGAGAGAAAAACGCAAGGAGAATCGGAAACATGAAGTACGCCAAAATTCAAGCATTCGATTGCCCTGACGCTTGGTACAAAAC
>CAYZEP010000008.1:0-35450 GCA_964477645.1 uncultured Candidatus Bathyarchaeia archaeon
GCACATGCTGGCAGAATGCTCTTTCTCAGCGACGGAAAACTGATGGCAAAAGAAAAGCAAGGAACGCATCTTTTGAAGAAAGAACTCATATGTCCCCATTGCGGTAGAGAAATTCAACCAGATGACACGTTTTGTCCACGCTGCGGAAAAAGACTATAAGCAAATAGGGATGATCATAATTGGAGATCCCTCAAAAGCAAAGAATAACACGCTTTTCAACAATGTTTATAGCAACAATTGTCATAGTTAGCCTATTTGCAGGAGGGCTCCTAGGCTATTTATTAGGTTACTCAAATGTTTCAGGAAGAATCAATGACTTAGAAAATCAACTTTCAACACAGAATGTCACAAACCAAAACAACACCTACATCCTAGGAGAAAATGTTTCACTTTCCGAGCTATATGAGCAAGTTAAAGACTCCGTCGTCATAGTCCGAGGGATAATAGTACAATACGACTACTTCGGGCGCTCCTACTATACGCAAGTCCAAGGGTCAGGATTCGTTTACAACTTCACGGGGCAAATGGTAATCATCACAAACTATCATGTGGTCGAAGATGCGACAGACATTACCATAACCTTCATAAACGGAAATGGATACGCAGCCACAGTGCTGGGTTCTGACCCTTACGCAGACCTCGCAGTGCTTTCGACAGATGCACCACAGAGCGAATACAGTCCTCTTGAAATTGTCAGTTCATCAACATTAGAAGTCGGTGACCCGGTAATAGCTGTCGGCAACCCCTATGGGCTAGCCGGCTCAATGACCACTGGCATAGTAAGCGCCCTAGGTAGAACAATAACTGAAGAGGAAACAGGTAGCTATCCAATAGCAAACGTCATCCAAACGAGCGCTCCTATAAATCCTGGTAATTCCGGAGGCCCACTTTTGAATTTCCAAGGTCAAGTTATTGGCATAACCACAGCCATTGTAAGCGATTCTCAAGGACTGGGCTTTGCAATTCCTTCCAGCACAATACTGCGAGAAATTGGATCTTTAATCACGGATGGCTCTTACAATCAACATCCTTGGCTAGGCGCGGCAGGAGTGGACATGACTTACGAAATCGCAAAAACAATGGGCGTAAACGTAACCTATGGATGGCTAATCGTTCAGGTTACAAGCGGTGGACCAGCCGATGATGCAGGCTTACAAGGCGGAACAAAACAAGTTTACATTGCAGGAGAGTATGTGACTATCGGAGGCGACATCATAATAGCAATAAACGAAACAAGAATCACTAACATAGACGATCTATCAACCTACCTAGAAGAGTACACTTTACCAAAACAAACGGTCAATCTAACAATAGTTAGAAACAACCAAAACATGACTGTGGCAGTCGAGTTAGGAACGCGACCAACATAGTGCTCCGGCCGGGATTTGAACCCGGGTCCGCGGCTTTCTTTCACTATATAGTGTCGAGAGGCCGCAATACTTGACCAGACTATACTACCGGAGCCGTCAAGAGTAGAATGTTATTTCGGGTTTAAATTTTTGATGTGTAAAAACAGAGTGGAAATGTGAGAAAAACAGGGATTTTAGTATTCTTCACCTTCGGGCATCTCGCCTGGTGATTTCCCTCTTCCTTCTCTTGGTTTTGTGGCTGCTATCACGTCGTCTATGCGGAGTATCATTGATGCGGATTCTGCGGCTGATTTCACTGCTTGTTCTTTGACCACTACTGGTTCGACCACTCCTTTATCGCTCATGTTTTCTGTTTTTCCCGTGAAGACGTTTACTCCCATGTATTTTCCGTCTGTTTTTTCATGCGCGGCTCTTAGTCCCACGAGAATGTCTATAGCTTCTAATCCGGCGTTTTCAGCTAAGGTTTTTGGTATTATCTCAATGGCGTCGGCAAAGGCTTCTACAGCGAGTTGCTCTCTTCCACCAACTTTTGTGGCGTAGTTGCGCAGGTCCTTGGCTATTTCAACTTCTACCGCGCCGCCGCCAGCAACTATTTTGTTGTTTTCTATGACGTCTGAGACAACAGACAAGGCATCAGTCATAGCTCTTTCTGCTTCATCAACCATTCTTTCAAGTCCAGCTCGTATAAGCACCGCAACTGAGCGAGGGTCCTTACATTTCTCGACGAAAATCATTTTGTCTTCGCCTATCTTGCGTTCTTCAACAATGCCAGCAACGCCTAAGTCTTGTGAAGTTAAATCGTCTAAATCTGTAATTATTCTTCCGCTTGTGGCTTTGGATAGTTTTTCCATGTCTGACTCTTTTGCTCTTCTTGCTGCCAATATGCCCTCTTTTGCTAGGAAATGCTGTGCCATGTCGTCAATGCCCTTCTGACAGAAAACAACGTTTGCACCTGCAGCTTTGATTTTTTCCACCATTTCTTGTAGCATTTTTGTTTCTTGATCTAGGAAAGCTTTCATTTGTGTTGGGTCGCGTATTCTTATTTCGGCGCTTATTTCTGTTTTTTCAATTTCTAATGGGCAGTCTAGCAAAGCTATTTTTGCGTTTTCTAATTTTTTGGGCATTCCTGAGTGAACGACTTCTTTGTCTATGATCAAGCCTTGAATTAGTTGTGATTCGAAGAGGCTTTTTCCCGTTTTCTTTATTATTTGAATGTTGTCTATGTCTGCGATTTTTCTGTCTCCGCGTTGTTCAGCTATTTGTTTCACTGCGTCTATTGCGATTTCCGCTAGGTGTTCTTTTGCTGGGCCCACGGCTTTACTTGACATTGATGTTACCGCAACCTGTTTTAGTATTTCACGGTCTTCAATGTCGACTGGTATTGCAATTTTGTTTACGGTTTCTATTGCCCTTTGCGTTGCTTTGCGGTAGCCGCTCACAAGTATTGTTGGATGAATATTCTGATCTAGAAGTTCTTCAGCCTTTTTTAGTAGTTCGCCTGCTAGAACTACTGCCGTTGTTGTTCCGTCTCCTACCATGTCGTCTTGTGTTTTGGCGATTTCAACCATCATTTTTGCTGCTGGGTGATCAACTTCTAATTCGTTTAGGATTGCTGCGCCATCGTTTGTTATTGTTATGTCTCCTAGGCTGTCGACGAGCATCTTATCCATACCGCGTGGTCCCAGCGTGGTCTTTAATACTTCGCCGATCACGCGGGCTGCCATTATGTTGTTTCTTTGGGCTTCTCTTCCTCTGCTTCTTGTTGTGCCTTCTTTGAGGATTAGGACTGGTTGTCCCGAAGCTGTTGTTGTTAAGTAAGCCATACAAACTCCTCCTTTCAAGGTTAAAACATTATTTTTTCTAATCGCAATAAGCAAAATACCCCTAAAATATAAACTTTTACTTCAGCTTATTCAAATCGCATACTTCAATGAGTAACACTTTAAATTTTGGCTTGCAGTTTTTGATAATGGTGGCTAAGTCTTGAAGGTTTCAGTGCGTTTCTTCACGAGCCTGCGAGAGATAACTGGCAAAAGAGAGGAGACTCTAAAGTTTCCAGATGGTGAAGCTGTTACTGTGGATAAAGTTGTTAAAAGGCTTGCTAAACGTTATGGCAAAAGCTTTGTTGAATACATTTACAACAGCAAAACAGGCGAGGTTAGAGGTTTTCTGCAATTTCTCGTTAATGGTAGGAGTACATCAACGTTTAATGGGTTAAATACGAAGCTTGCGGACGGCGACGTTTTAGCGATAATACCGCCTGTTGGCGGCGGCTAACATTATGGGGAAATGTTTGATTTGCGGCGAAAAAGCCGCAGTTATTTCAGACAATTTAGGTGTTTGTTTAAAGTGTACGAGAAAGAAGCCTGAAAAAGCCATTGAGATTGCAAGACAAGTGCATGCGAAGAGCCGTGCTGTTTTTGGTTTGCCTTCTGAACCTCCAAAAACTGCTGGTGGTTTGCCTTGTGGGATTTGTGCCAACGATTGCGTGATTGGTGCAGGTAATAGTGGTTTTTGTGGGCTTGTTTGGAATGTTGGTGGGCGTCTGGTTCGTTTCGGCGGCACAGCCGACAAAGGCGTTTTGGAGTGGTATTATGATGGTTTGCCGACTAATTGTGTTAGTTGGTGGTTTTGTCCAGGCTGCACTGGAAGCGGATATCCCGAGTATGCGTATAAGCCAGAGGCTGAGTATGGCTATTCTAATTTGGCTGTTTTCTATGGCGCTTGCAGTTTTGACTGTCTTTCCTGTCAGAATTGGCATTACCGCAACTTATCAGCGAAGCAGAAGCCCGTCATGAGTGCAACGGCTTTGGCATCCAAAGTGGATAAGCATGTTTCTTGCGTATGCTATTTTGATGGTGACCCTTCTCCGCAGATGCCGCATAGTCTTGAGGTGAGCCGTATAGCCTCTGAGAAAGCTAATGTTGAAAGGCGCATACTTCGCATCTGCTGGGAAACAAATGGATATATGAATCCGAAATTGGCGGAGAAAGCGGCAGAATACGCTCTAGAAAGTGGTGGCAACATAAAATTTGACTTGAAGACTTGGAGTGAAGAGTTAAACATTGTGCTGTGCGGAGTTTCAAACAAGCCAACACTAGCCAACTTCAAAATGATAGGCGAAAAATTCTATGAAAAGCGCAAGGAACTGCCAGTGCTTTGTGCTAGTACATTGCTTGTTCCAGGATACATAGACGAAGAAGAAGTTGAAAACATTGCGAAGTTCATAAGCGAGATAAACCCGAACATTCCATACACGCTGTTAGCGTTTTATCCATGCTATGTCATGAATGATTTGCCAACAACAAGCAGAGAACAGGTCTTAGAATGCCAAAAAGTGGCAGAAAAACACCTAAAAAACACAAGAATAGGAAACTTACATCTGTTAACATAGCAGGAAAACAAGACAGCTATGAAGTCAAATGTAAGTCTTTTGATAGTGCATGTCGGTTATCTGAAGCTGAGGTTTTTCTTGATTCTTTTAACCGTGGCTGTTAAGAGTTTCACGGCGTTAACGACGTCATTAACGTCCAAAACCTCGTAAGAGTGCGCATACCTAGTCGGAATGGATATCACACCGCTTGGAACTCCTTCCCGTGTCAAATGAATTGTCGCCGCGTCAGTAGAACCCCGCGGCAAAACCTCCATCTGATACGGAATCTTCTCCTCCTCAGCCGTCGAAACCAAAAGCTCCCTCACTTTCGGGTGAGAAATCAAACCCAAATAACCACCAGCCTCATCCATGATTTTGATGGCTGGACCCGCACCAAGCTTCGTGACTTGGTCCTTCTCGGCTACGCCTGAAATGTCTCCTGCAAGTGTTATGTCAACGGCTATAGCCATGTTGGGAGCAATCTTATAGGCTGCAACCTGCGCTCCCCGACAGCCAACCTCTTCTTGCACGTCTGCCACGCCGTAAACGTTAGCCTCAAGCTTCTCTTTTGCAAGGTTTTTCATAGTCTCAATTATCACGCAGACGCCCACGCGGTCATCAAACGCTTTACTGGCAACAATGTTTCCCAACCCGAGAACCTTGAACGGGCGCTCAAACGTAACCGAATCTCCTATACGAACACCAAGCTTCTCAGCCTCAGCCCTACTTTTGGCGCCTACATCAATGAAAAACGCCTTCAAATCGGGCACTTTATTGGCTTCTTCAAGCTTTTCTGGAGGCTTACAGTTTATCAAACCACTCACGGGACCTTTCTTACCGTGAATCATTACGGGTTGAGAAAACAAGGTTCGCGGAGAAACTCCGCCAACTTTTTCAAAGTATAGAACCCCACTCTTTTCATCAATGTGTTTAACAATAAGCCCAATTTCATCCATGTGCCCTGCGAGCATGATCTTTGGACCGTTCTTCACATTAGCCTTTTTCAAGGATATCACATTGCCAAAATTATCCGTCTCAACCGAATCGGCATACTTTTCAAGCTCACGATAAATTATCTTTCCAACGTCCATCTCGTACCCAGCCACTCCGGGCACTTCAGTCAGACGTTTCAACAAACCCTTGATTTCCTTCTCCAAAACAATCCACCTTACACATTAAGAGCTTTGCACTATACCACTCAATCAATAAAAGACTTTTCCACGTTTCAAGCGTGCGCTGAATCCGCCAAAAACCTAGAGGGTAGGGTCTGTATTGGTTGTTTTCAGCACCAAACAAACATAGAAAAACCTATAGAGGGTATATCCAGCTGTTATGCTGCCCAGAATGGTGTTTTCTTTCTCATTATGTTAATGTATTCGTTTAGTGCCTCTTGCTCTTCCATTGTCAGCTTGTCCATAAATGTTGTTAGCAACGCCTTTGCGTGAGACTCTGGCACTTTTACGTATAAAACGTCTTTTTCAAATATGTGTCTTCCAACAATTGGCTTGTCCATTGATATCGCCACCTGCATTCCCTGTTGAGCCTCTGGCAGCGTCTCTCCCTTCTCTTGGATTTGCTGTATTCCACCAACTTCCTCGCTATCTTGTGCTCTTACAAGAGTGTATTTCGGTTTTATCTTCCCTGCTAGGATTTCCACGCCTACTATCGCTGGTTTCGCCCTTCTGAAAACATACCCTTCCAATATGCGGATTTTTCCAGGTTTAACAAGTTTCTCAAATTCATGCTCAACGGTTGCTTCACTTTGTGTTTTAAGCCACGACAAGTAATTATCTATTAAATGGTAGATTATTTTTTCCCTGAAAATCTGAACATCCCTGATTTTGGCTTCTTCTTCAGCATCTGGCAAAATCTTAACGTTGAAAGCTAAAATAACGCCGTACAAAGGCTTGTGTTCCTTTACAACCGAAGCCTCTGTGACATCCCGTTTTGAAACGTCTCCAACATCCGCCAACCTAATGGGCGCACCATTGCTTTTCAGGTTTTCAGCAATAGCCTCCAAAGAACCAAGCGTGTCAGCCTTCAAAACAACCCCATCCACATCCGTTGCAATTCTAATCTTCTCAATCTCTTCGGAAACAAGCTTTGCATATCTTTCAGGCTCTTCACCATGTGGAACAGCGTATAAAGGCGCTCCAGCCAAGGCACCTTCCAAATCAGGCGCAACAATCTTAATTCCAGCAGCGGCAGAAATTGCATCCACAGAGGAAAACTTGTCACGCGGGTCTCTAATCTCATCTAAAGGTTTGGGAACCAAAATTGCCCTTATCCGCGTCACAATAGGCTTTTCTTTGCCGCCGACAACTATGACATCATCTTTCTGCAAGGTTCCATCATAAACTATAGTGTTGAGCGTCAACCCTAAGCCAGGTTCCTCTTTAACTTCTAAAACTGTGCCTTTTGCTGATCCTTCAGTCGTCTGTAACCGTTTCTTCAAGTACTGTTGTGTTAAACCAACGAGAACCATGAGAAGCTCTGTTATCCCTTCTCCAGTCTTTGCGCTGGTGGGCACAATCGCCACTGTTTTTGTGAAATCTTTTATGTTGTCGAAGCGGTCTGCCTTGAACCCTAACCGCGAAAAAACGCCTATAATGTCGTATATTCTGTTGTCTAAATCCTGTCTAACATAAGGGTCCTGTGACGGGTATGATTTCAGAAGTGGGGTGTCTGGATAGGAATTCCAGCCTGGGATGCGGTCTATCTTGTTTGCAGCCACAAGAAATGGTGTTTTGCGCGCTTTCAAAATTTCCATGCACTCGTAGGTTTGGGCTTCAAAACCTCGCAGTACATCAATCACTAGAATGGCTATGTCCGCTGCACTTCCGCCTCTTTTACGCAGATTTGTGAAAGCCTCATGTCCAGGCGTATCGATAATGAGTAAGCCTGGAATTTCTATGTCGCCTTTAACCATAGAAAGCAAAGGACCAACCAGTTGTTTGAGTGTGTCGACTGGGAAGAAGCTTGCGCCTATGTGCTGGGTAATCCCACCTGCTTCTCGAGCTTGAACGCTGGTTTTGCGGATTTTGTCCAAAAGCAGAGTCTTTCCAGTATCTACATGGCCGAGAACGCATACGATTGGTTGGCGAATGGGCATGTTGCCGCATCTCCTTCAACAGGATTAAACAAGTCAGTCATTTAATGACGCGTTTCAAAATTAATAAACTATTACTTAATAAGTGCTCAGTAGTTTTATGCAGAATGTTTTTAAATGTGTGGCAGAGTTTTGCTCGTAAGGTGGGAAAGGGTTTGTCTTACTGCTCGAAGTGTGGAGCTAAGTTGAAGGAAGATGATAAATTTTGTTATGCTTGTGGTGCTACTGCCGTAAAGGTGGTTAAAGAGGAGTTCACTGTTTCTGCTGATGATCTTATTGAAAGGGTTAAGGAGTTGCTTCATGAAGGCAACGTGACGAGAATAATTGTTAAGGATGAGAAGGGTAAAATTATGCTTGAGATTCCTGCTACGGTGGGCGTTATTGGTGCTGTGCTTGTTCCTTGGCTTGCAGCTTTAGGCGTGATAGCTGCTTTAGCTACGAACTGCAGAATAGTTGTTGAAAGAAGAGAATAAGCCTATTTTATGTGTGCGCAATTGGTTTAGACCCCCCTTATTTATAGTTAAAAACATGCTTATTGCGGGAGATATCTCCGCCATGATTCCAAAATCTGAAGATGCTACTCTATTTTTGCAGTTATCAAAACTAATCCTAACGCTAACGGTATAAAGCTTAGAAATCCGAAAAACACCGTGAAAGCACCTAATACTTGAGTACTCGCAAATGTGTAAAACATGGCAATAACGCCTATTATGATGAGTAGTAAACCTGAAAATCTTGCAGCGAAAGTTGATCCAAATCCGCCTTCTTCACTCATGTCTCTGACCCTGTTCCTTTTTCAATGCGCTCTCTACATAAAACATGAACAGTTATTTTAAATTTCCCTTATTCACTTTGTTTCTTCAAGCTTTGCTGGTAAATATTCATCAACAATATATGTTAAGCCATACCTGCTGAAAGCCTCTTGCTCCGCCTTCTTCTTTATCCTCATAAACGTTTTAATCTCTTTCTGCCACAGCGGATCTTCTTTATAGCGCGGATCCTTCTGCAACTCATAAAGCCTCTTTATGTCCACCTCATCCAATGGATCCGTCGGCAACTTATAATTCACAATATCAGTCGCCCACACACCACTCCACTTCGCATCAGGCGTGTTCAACTCTCTTAAATGTGCAGCGTTAGCAGAACCAGAAATTATAACCATGGCTATGTGCATTCCCCACGGGTCACCATCCGTGAAAATGTAAACTGGAAGCTTCAGCTCGTT
This sequence comes from uncultured Candidatus Bathyarchaeia archaeon, assembly GCA_964477645.1. Classification (GTDB taxonomy): domain Archaea; phylum Thermoproteota; class Bathyarchaeia; order Bathyarchaeales; family Bathycorpusculaceae; genus CAYZEP01. The sequence continues at coordinate 9,078 of CAYZEP010000008.1, forward strand.
ATTGAGTCTTCTAATAAAGTGTCGCGTCGCCCTCGGCGCCTGTCCAGCCGTCAAAACAAGCACTGCATTAAACTTCTTATGCACATTCTCCTCTATAAAACGCGTGAAGAGACCGCCTTTCTCTATGGCTATAACCTTATCCGCCGTGGTTTTCGCAAACTCTGCCGAAGTTAAAGCTGGTCCAATCAGTACACCGTCTGGATGGGAAGTTAAGTTTAATGTTCTTCCTTCATAGCCTGGCACCGTATATTCTATTGTCAAGTCGCCGAAAACCGCTGAGCGTTCTTCTGGAAAGATATTAAAATCTTCTCGTGATAATCCCAGAACTGTTTCCAAATCTGTTACGATGTTGTTTGATTCTTGCTGGTCCGTGAAGGTCATTTCATACGCCTGCGCAGAATAGTACACATCTCTTAGGGTAGATGTTTTGCGTTGCGAAGTGAGTTCATGAGAAAAAGATGCAGCCCAAACAAGCTGTGTAAAAGGCTTTACATGGCGGATGTTGCGGGCGCTTCTCCGAACCTTTCTGTCGCCTAAGATGAATTGTCTAAGTTGAGGGTCATAGTTGATGTTTTCTGTTGAACGACTAGGCATCGTTACTGATGGAAAATATCCACTATCGAGTTGTTCATAAATTCCAACGCCAAGGTTTTCCAAACCTGTTAGAACTTCCTTCTTTTTCTCCAATATACTACTTTTATGTCTCTTCTTCTCCAAACTTTTTCACACTCCTCAAGAGTTTTTCTACATCTGGAAGTTTTTCTCTTCCAGCAAGTTGAGTTGAAAACTGGGCAATTTTCGGCAAATACTTGCTGAAAACTCCAAGTCTTTTTCGTTCTCTGTCCACATGTTCTCTTCTCGTCAAGAAATGTTGGAGTTGACGGGCAGTTTCCCGCAGTCCATTGGCTATTTCCCTTCTTACTTCGGGTCTGTCTGCAATGAATTCCTTTCCAACAGTTTTGTATGGAACCTTCGTGCTGCAAACGTGCACTAAAATGGCGATTGGCATGTCAGGCGTGGCTTTGTACCTTCGCCAATTCATAGCGCTTATCACTCTGACTGAAACATCGCTGGCCTCATCGTATAGTAATGGAATTCTGTTAGCAAAACGATAAATTAGAAAACTCCCTCTTTTCGGAATTTCTCCTCCATAGGCAATTCCCACCTCGATAATGAATGGATGACCAGCATAGGTTGATGGCTTACGCTGATGGACAGCCACAAACTCGGGTTTCAACTCCTTCATTATGCCAGCGCTTAACAGTTCCTCGCCCAAAGGCGACAGACAGCTTGCATCTGGCGGCAGAAATTCTTTAAATTTCTTAAGCATATGCATTAGCCTGACGATTTCTTCGTGGGAGAGCTTCTTCGGGTTTTTAGAAGGACTTATGTTGCTGAACTCCAAAAACTTTCGTGCAGTGATTTCTCCAACTCTGTGGAAATGATTCTTTAAAAACTCAAGCATGTTATTATAGGGCGTTATTTGTATAAGGCGTTGAAGAAGCTCCACGTCAACGCCATAAGGGTGAGGCGGAGTCTCTTTTGGTGGTTCGGGCATTTCCTTTGTAACTCTGGTGAATTTATAGAGTCTGCCTTTCGGGTCAACAAAGACTAAGTTCGCGTAGGGGTTCACCATGGCTGTTTGCTTAAAATAGTCTAAGATTTTTGGCATAGCCCTAAAGTAGTCGCCTTCCAGATAGAATTCAACTATTGTTCCTCGCCACTGCTCCTTGTTTATGAGAACCTTCCTCTCAAGTATGATTGGACGGTTTCTCTGAATGTCAATCATCAGCTTATACATGTAGATTTTCGACATGCCAGCGCTTGAGATTATGCAGGCTGGCTGATGCGTCGTGATTTGTCCATATAAAATTGCCATTTTACCGCCCAGACCAAAGGTTCCTCTCTGTTGTTTTAACTTGTATTTTGAGCCAAAAAGCACCTGTCCAAAAGCTGAGGGTATATGCCTCGGTGGGACTCCTATGCCGTTGTCTTCAACCCTTAACCTGTAAATCTGGGTTTCTTTGCTGGCTTCGCCTTCATATGAAATCCTAACGTAAATGTCTGGCGGTATTTTGAGGCTTTCAGCGGCATCCAACGAGTTTTCCACAAGCTCCCTCACTGCTGCAAAAATAGCCCTAGACGGATTTGTGAACCCAGCTATGTCTCGGTTTCGGTAAAAGAAGTCTGATGCACTTATCTCTTCAAACGTTGTCTGAGCCACTTAAGCCTCCCCTTGCAGTCTTTAACAGCAAATCATCTTTACGATACGCCTTGCTTATTCTTTAATTTAACTACGTCTTTCAGCCAAAAATCTTCATTTTCTGAAAGGAAACGGCAGCAAATCTTCAACCGTCTTTACTTTAACAGTTTCAAACAAGATTCTGTTTTTTTCCGCTTTTGCCATAACAATTTTAATTTTGGACTTTTCCGCAAAATCATAAATGTACTGTAAACACGCTCCACAAGGTCTAGGCTCGCTTTGACTGTCTGCATCCATGACTATAGCTATCTCCCTGATTCTTCGGTTGCCATGTAAAACAGCATGATTAATTGCGCATCTCTCAGCGCAAATGCCAATTCCAGAAATCCAACTTTCGATATTGCAACCCTCGTAGGTTTTGCCGTCTTCTGCAAGCACGGCGGAGCCAACTCTAAGACCCCACAGCACATAAGAATTGTTCATAGCCTTCAAAGCGACTTTCAACAACTCCTTTTCGCTTTCTCCAAATCTAACCATGACTACTCCTCGTCACCTTATTTTTGCATTGAGCGTACATAGTAGTATTCTCCTATTTGTTTTTGAAACTTGTCAAGCTTGGAGTCTTCCTTGTTAACCCTTGGCCTCTTAGTGGCAGGGTCTCTTCGGAAAGTCACTTCCATATCTTTCAGAAACATGTTCATTCCATCCACTAAACTAGTAGGCGGGTTTGCCATGCCTCTTGCTCCGGGTTCTCCTGTGAAAACCATTAGACGATCGGCTATAAAGTCTTGGGCAACTACATCGTGTTCAACAACAAAAGCCGTCACGTTATGATTTTCAACTAGTCTCCGAATAGCCCGCGCCATATTCAACCGTTCTTCAACATCCAAGTAAGCGCTCGGTTCATCTAGTAGGTAAAGTTCAGCTTTGCGGGATAGACATGCTGTAATCGCAACTTTTTGCAATTCACCACCACTGAGTTCAGCCACATTTCTGTCCAAAAGCAAATTTATCCTTAAAGGTTGAAGGATTTCCGTCTTATACAAGCTTGAGGAAAAACCCTCTTTGGCAACGCTAATCAGAAGCTCTTGAACTGTGCCTTCGTATTCCGCTGAAATGTACTGTGGCTTATAACTTACTTTTAATTCACCGAACTGTCTTCCATCATCAGTCTCTTCAATTCCAGCTAAAATTTTTACAAAAGTTGTTTTGCCTATGCCGTTCGGTCCGAGAATCCCAATGATTTCTCCTTTCTTTATTTCCCCCGAATGGGCAACAAGTTTAAACTCTTCATATGTTTTTTCTATTTGTTTCCATTTTAGCAGTGTTTCGCCTGCGCCAAAACTTACCGTAGGCGGTTTTTCGTGGAAAATTATTGACTCTTTTCTAAACCGAACGTTCTCGTCTGGAATATACCCTTGCAGGTAAATGTTTATGCCAGTTCTAACGCCGTGAACATTAGAGACGATGCCATAAACGCCTGGTTCTCCATAAAAAATGCATATTTGGTCAGACAAGTAATCTACTATTGCTAGGTCATGTTCCGCTACAATTATCGTTTTTTCATCGTTTTTTAGGCTTCTTATGGCTTTGGCTACTTCAAGCCGTTGCTTTACGTCTAAATAGCTTGATGGTTCATCGAAAAGGTAGATGTCAGCTTCGCGACATACTGCAGCGGCTACAGCTACACGTTGGAGTTCGCCTCCACTTAAGACTTCAAGGGGGCGGTTCCAAAACTGTTTAAGTTCAAGTTGCTCAGCGATTTTATCCAGCGTTTTTCTTTCATCAACCTTTTCCAGCAGTTCTCCAACGTTTCCAGAAATAATTTTTGGAATCTTATCCACATACTGCGGTTTATGTGAAACCTTCAGTTTGCGCTCTCCCATTTTTTGGAAATAGTCTTGAAGTGTTGAACCTCTAAAATGCTGAACTATCTCGTTCCAACCAGGAGGGTCTTCATATTTTCCGAGGTTTAACTTAACTTCGCCAGAAAGTATTTTGAGTGTGGTTGTTTTGCCTATTCCATTTTGTCCAATCAGACCTAAAACCATGCTTGGAGAAGGTGTTGGCAATCTAAAGAGTTTGAAAGTGTTTTGTCCGAAACGGTGAGTGCAATCTTTCTCTAATTCGTCTGGAAGGTTGACTATTGAAATTGCACTGAAGGGGCATTTTTTTACGCATATCCCACACCCTGTGCAAAGAGATTCAACAATTACTGGTTTGTCATTTTCAAATCGTACAGCTTCTATGCGGCTTCGCACTATCGGGCAAAAGCGATAGCATAACCTACCACAACGTTTCGATTTACACCTATCTGAATCTAACACAGCAACTCTTGTCATGGTTAGCCCGATGATGAATGGTCGTAGCTAGTAGATTATAAATATGCGCCCTAAAACAGCATAAAATAAATGATTGTCTAAAATGCTTTAGATAAAGAAAAATTGCAAATGCTTATTCGTCTACCTAAACTTTACCATTCTTCCTCTTCCCAGTCTTCTTCTTCCTCTTCTTCCCATTCCTCTTCCTCACGCATAATTTTTCACCTCCACTGTTTTTTGGTGCTTATTGAAGCAAGCTAAGCAACCCTTTAAGCATTTTTGTTCGTCAGTTGTCGAGAATAAAAACCAAAATGCATATGTACTATCGTATTTCTAGAGGCGTTCTTTCATAATTTTCGCTGTTAAAGAAGCCACTGGCTCTTGTGTTTCGGGTGTGAGATAAGCCCAGCATAAGTTTGGAGAGTTATGCGCTGCTCCGATTCCCCCGTGAACGTCTATGGCAATTAGCCCCATGGAGTTGTACGAACCTGATATTCTTTTGTTAATAATCTTTATTGCTAGTTCAGCAGCTTCTTGTGCTGTTTTTCCATTTTCTATGTGATCGCAAACGGTTTTTGCTAAGACGAGCCTCATCGCTATTTCGCCAATACCAGTTGCTGAACATGCACCAGTCTCATTATCCGCATACGTGCCACATCCAATAGATGGCGAATCTCCAATTCTTCCGGGAAGTTTTAATGGGAAGCCTCCTGTGGATGTTGCAGCCGCAACATTTCCATCCTTATCTAGGGCAACTGCGCCCACAGTCTCAAGTTCAAACAATTCAGGGTAGTTTTTAACTAACTCAGAAAGCCTTGGTAATTCAAATTTTCCATCAAGTAAGGCTTTCTTTTGTTGCTCGTAATATTTTAATCTAAGTTCTGTTATAGGGGTTCTTCTTTCAAAATTAAAAATCTTAGCAAGTTTTTCTGCGCCTGCACCTACCACAAAAACGTGGTCTGTCTTTTCCATGACTACTTTTGCTAAACGAACAGGGTTCTTGACATCCTTTAAGAGTCCAACTGCGCCGGCCATCAATGTTCTTCCGTCCATAATCGATGCTTCCATTTCCACACTTTTTTCTATGTTCAAACTTGAGCCGTAACCAGCATTAAATGAGCCATCATCCTCCAAAACAGCAACTGCTTCCATAACACTGTCAACAGCTGTTCCTCGATTTCTTAGTATGTCAAAACCTGTTTTTGCAGCTCTTTTAACCCCTTCTAAACCAGGTTGGCTGCGTTCAGGTTGCCAAGTTCCAGCGCCGCCGTGAACGACGATTACTGGTTTTTGTTCATCATTCAATGACTGTCTCCTCTTTAAGTTAAATTAGTGAGCTTTGTAATCTTGAATTTAAGCTTAATGTTTAAGATTATCAAAATGGATAAATCTTTGTGATGGAATATTAATTGTGGGATGATGTGAGGCGACGGCTAAGAGCCATAAGCTGTGAAAAAGCCATAACCAGCACTGACCTGAAATTGTCTTTGGTAATAATAGTCAACGTTTCTTTTGGAAACATTAAATTTACCTACAAAACAAATAATAATGTAGTAATTCCAGAGCAGAAGGATGTAGACAATGCTCAGAGACTTTAACCTTTTAGCCACTACCTCGCGTGGAAATGAGGGTGATGCTTGCTCCGAGCTATGGTATTTGCTTGGGCAGATAGGTGATTCAGCATCTACTGTTGATAGGACTGGTGTTGCTGGTTTGATTGTTGCCAAAACAGCTTTTGATCCTTTTGAGGTTATAGTGAGGTTTCGCGAGATTTTACGTGAGCGTCCCTACGAGTTTCGTTATATACTTAGGGTAATTCCAGTTGAGAAGGTTGTTCGTACAAACTTGGGCGAAATTCAGCGGGTAGCCACTGAATTTAGTTCCACAATAAGTGCAAACGAAACTTTTCGCGTTACAGTTGAGAAACGCTTCACAACAGCCCCTACACAAGATATAATCAAAGTTGCAGCTGCAAACATTGAAAGAAAAGTTGACTTAGACAAACCTGACAAGATTCTGCTAATTGAGGTTGTTGGCGGATTAACTGGAATTTCCGTGATAAAACCAGACGACATTTTATCAGTTATGAAGGAAAAAGTGCTTTAGACTAGCGTTGAGTAGCCAGCAGCGCCATCCGTTCGATGACAAGGTCGATTAGGGCTTTTTCTAAATCGTTCTCTTTCATCATTGTTTTAAGTTCCAAATCTGAAATTCCAAAGGTCTTTTGGATAAGTGTTGCCTTTTCCTTAGACAACTCAAGAACAGTGTCATCACGCTGTGCGTTAACGTGTTTTGAAACCACCGGCAAGGCTGATTTTACGGTTTCGGGTTCTTCTCCAATTATCAGCACTGCTATTTTTAATGTGGTGGATTTGATTCCAAGAAGTTCCATAGCCTTTCGAATTTGGCGTTGCGCCGAAGCATAAATCATAATTTCCATAGCTAGGCTTTTCGAAATGTTCATCTTGTTCTTGAACGCTGTTAACGCATCCAAAACTGCAAAGTGTAGATGTTGCCATGTAGCCACAAGTTCTGCATTAAAAAATTGAATTTCCACGTTTGATGGCTTTTCTTTGCGAATTATTTTAAAGAATTCTTCCTTATCTTCAATTTTGGCGTTCTTAAAGCCAGTTATTGCGACATGTCTTCCAAATTCTTTGATATACTTCAGCAATTCTCTTCCTCAAGAACTTCCTTCAGAAATTGTTTAACGAGTTCTGCAGCTATTCCAGCTTTAACAAGCTTTGCAGTTTCTTCTTCTATAGGTTTCCTTTTTTCTTTGCATCTTTTAACGATTTTTCGGACAGTTTCCTTTATCTCCCATGGAAAAACTATCCAGCGTCTTGTTTCCTTCTCATAATAATCTGGTTTGATAATGCTCCAAGGCTTGTAGTAGACTGTGGCTATTTTTGTCTCTGTGGCACCTTGTTGAATGATGTGTTCTTTCACCAATTTCAAACTTTTACCTGTGTCCGCAATCTCGTCTACAACTAGTACTCTTTTGCCAGCGACCTCCATGGAAGTTGGCTGCGTTAAAATGGGTTCTTCTTTGGTCTCTGCGACTCCTAAATAAAATTCGGCTCTGACGTTTGCAAGGTTCGGATTACCTAGCAGGTCTGATATAACTCTGGCTGGAGGCCAGCCTCCTCTGGAAACTCCTACAATTATGTCTGGCTTAAACTTGTTTTTTCTAATTCTTTCGGTTAAATTCAGAAGCATATTGTATATTTGGTTCCATGTGGGAGCTTCGAACTCAAGTTCCGCGTTCACTTTTGTTCCTCTCTTCGGAATAGAATACAACTTACTTAGAAGGTTTATTAAAGATTAAAAAAAGAAGGGTTGGTGTCGCTTTAAGCGGTTTTTGGTTTTCTAAGTCCGTATACTATTGCTCCGATGCCTATTAGTACAAATCCTAGACCGAGTAGTAGGTAGCCGTAGGCTTGGTTCATCAAAGCTTCTGCTTGTAGCATTGCAGCATCTGCTTGTTTCACGGTGGCATTTGCTTCTTTTTGTATGGCGTCCAACTGAGCATCTTCCATGGCCGTTCCTTTACTTTCTTCGGCGTCAAATGCTTGTTCATACAGGATTATGGCTGTTTCATAGTGTGCTTGTGCTTCTGTGAAGTTTCCTCTCATATAGTAATCATAACCTAGGTCTGACTCAACAAGAGCTTGAACTGCCAATAAGCGACCTTCTATGGTCTGAAAGTCCTCTGGTTCATAGTTATCCTCGTACTCATCAATTTTAGCCTCCAAGTCCATGATATCTTTTTGCTCTGGTGTGTATACTACGAACTTGTATTGTGGATAGTAGTAACTCCATGAATACGCCCAATAGTCATCATACTTCGTTCCCGAATTGTCTTGCATATCGACGTATATCGTGTATGTATGAGCCCAAAGGTTGGAAAGGATGTTTGTGTCGGCTGTGAAGCTAATGTCAAAGTACTTAGTTGTATACAGGGTAATATTTACAACTGTGGACAGAGTTACATTATAGCCAGTATCGAACACTAGGCTTACTGCGGTAATGTTAGCGGACGGACCCATCCATGATTCACCATTGTATACTGGAACTTTGAGGGTAGCTGTTGTGCCGTTCAGAAACGCGATAATGGGATAGTTATAGCTTGGGTCATAATAGGGATCATAGCCCCTGTAAACATAACCTGGAAGCCAAGTCCACTGGTTGACACCTGCTTGTACTCGATTAATCATAGGCGCCAGAATTACTGCTACGAATAGAATGCTTAGAAGCAAAGCTGAAATTTTTCCCATTTTCATTTTTATCCCTAAACCTAAGCTTTACATAAGTATTAATATAAAAAACTTGCTAAATGACTAAGAAAGACAAGCCTTAAACCTCAGCAATCTTCACAATGGTTTTTATATGCTCATTTAGATTTAGTTTAAGTGCCGTTCAGGATGGTGATTAGACTATTGAAGACCATTATTGAATGCGTACCCAACATAAGCACAGCTAACCCTAAAACTGTCGAAATAATTCTTAATGAGATTAGAAAGACTCCAAATGTTTTCATCTTGGACTACACTTTCGATGATTATTATAATAGGCTTGTTGTTTCCTTCGTCGGCGACAAGAAATCAGTTCTTGAAGCTGCTTTAAATTCTGCTTTTAAGGCTATAGCGATGATTGACATGCGAAAGCATAAAGGTCAACATCCGCGTTTGGGCGCCGTTGACGTTGTTCCATTCATACCAATAAAAAATGCCACAATGGAGGATTGCATCGAGCTTGCTAGGAAATTTGGCGAAGCCCTAGCAGAAAAATGTCACGTACCCGTTTATCTTTATGGCGAAGCAGCAACAATGCCTGAGCGAAAAGATTTAGACTGGATACGCGAAGGCGAATATGAAAAATTAGCTGAAATGATTGCTAAGCCTGAACGTAAACCAGATTTTGGTCCAGCTCAGCCTCATCCCACGGCGGGTGCAACAATAACTGGTGCACGAAAGGTTATGGCTGGGTTCAACGTTAATTTGGGCACTGCTGACCTAGCCATCGCAAAGAAGATTGCCAAGGCTTTGCATGCAAAGAAGGGCGGCTTTTCAAACGTTAAGGCTATGGCCGCATTTATCCCTGAGAAAAACATTACGCAGATAGGTATGAGCATAAGCGATTTTGAGAAGACTCCGCTTTACCGTGTTTTTGAACTGTTGAAGGTGGAATGTGCGCGCTACAATGTTCCGATACTGAGTTCGGAATTTTGCGGTATGGCTTCTCTAAAGGCTCTTATTGACGTAGCCGCTTACTACCTTAAAATTGACAACTTAACTGAAGACCGTGTGTTAGAGATAGCCATACAAAATGCTATAGAAAAAGGCGGTATATTTGAGTAAAACTGTCAAGACAAGAGCTAGAGAAAATGTAGATTTGCTCATTTTAAACGCTGATGAGCTCATAACACTTGCAGGCAGCAGTCAGAAGCCGCGCACAGGCAAGCAAATGCGAGAACTTGGGATAATACGCAATGGCGGTTTAGCCGTTAAAGATGGCAGAATAGTTGCTGTCGGTAAAACTCCAGAAGTTACAAAGACTTTCAAAGCTGAAAACATGATAAGTGCAAATGGAAAAACTGTTCTGCCAGGTTTTGTTGACCCGCATACTCATCTTGTTTTTGCAGGTTCGCGGGAAGATGAGTTTCAGATGCGAGTTGAAGGAGCCTCGTACATGGAGATTCTTGGTGCTGGCGGCGGTATATTGAAGACTGTTAAGGAAACACGAAAGGCGAATGTTGAAAAGCTTGTGGATTTAGGTATTAACACGCTTGATGTTATGCTGGAGCATGGGACAACTACAGTGGAGGCTAAGAGTGGTTATGGCTTAACAACCAAGGATGAGTTGAAGATTTTAGAAGTTATTAGGCGTCTGAATCAGCTGCATTGTGTGGATGCTGTTTCAACTTTTATGGGTGCACATGCAATTCCGCCTGAATATAAGGGCAACACGCAAGGCTATGCTAATCTTATAGTTGAAGATATGATTCCAAACGTGTCCGAGAAGGGGCTTGCAGAGTTTTGTGATGTTTTTTGTGAAAGGGGAGTTTTTAATTTAGAGCAAACTAAGCGTGTTTTGGTTTCTGGTAAGAACTATGGTTTAAAGCCTAAGGTTCACGCCGACGAGATGAGCATGTTAGGCGGCGCAGAACTTGCAGCAGATGTTGGGACTGTTTCTGCAGAGCATCTGCTTTTCTCTTCTCATGAGGGCATTAAAGCTATGGCTGATAAAGGTGTGATTGCAGTTTTGCTTCCAGCAGCAGCCTTCGGTCTAATGATTGGACAATATGCTGATGCCAGGTTAATGATTGATTTTGGTGTCCCAGTGGCTTTAGGCAGCGATTTCAACCCTAGCTGCATGGTGGAGAATATGCAGTTGGTCATTGCGTTTGCTTGTCATTTTATGAAGTTAACGCCCGCCGAAGCCATAACTGCAGCAACTATAAACGCTGCACATGCCATAGGTCGAGCAAGCGAAGTTGGCAGTTTAGAAGTTGGCAAAAAGGCTGATATTGTCATTTTGGATGCGCCTAATCACAAGTTTCTTGGTTATCGTTTTAGCGTGAATCTTGTGGATAAGGTTGTCAAGAACGGAAGGTTGGTTGTTGATAAAGAAAAATCGGGTGAACCTTTGCTTTTGCACGAGACTGAATGAAATTTTCTCGGTTTAGACTGGTTTTCTTGCTTTTTCTGCGAATGTGAAGATTAGCCAAACTATTATGCCATAGATTATTCCATTGAATATCGCCGAAGCGAGTGTTCTCACTAGGAACCCGCTCCATTCCACGGTTGGATCTATATTCAAAGAGTCGCTGATTATGTTGCCCGGTGGTAGTTCAGCATAAGCTAAGGTTGCAACCAAGAATATCACGAAGACTATCAGGAATACTATTGCTCCTTTCATGTTGTCTTTCTCCATAGAGGCTTAGCGTATAAGATGGGTTCTTAATAAATGTGGTGGGTTTGAGCAAAGAATTATAATATGTTTCTATTATTTTGGTTCATGGTGAAATGGCATTGGGCAAGCTCCAAACTAAAAAACCCGTTAAATGTTTGACTGGTTCTGAATTGCATTGTAAGAATTGGCAGATTGAGGGGATTTTGCGTATGCTTTTTAACGTTGTTGATCCTGAAGTGGCTAAAGATCCTGAAAGGCTCATTGTTTATGGTGGAACTGGACGCGCTGCGCGGAACTGGGAGTGCTTTGAACAAATTGTTGAAACGTTAACGGAACTTGAGCCTGACGAAACCATGCTCATTCAAAGCGGCAAACCCGTGGCTGTTTTTAGGACGCATGAGTGGGCTCCGAGGGCTTTGATTGTTAATGCTATGCTTGTGCCCCGATGGGCTACTTGGGATTACTTCTACGAGTTGGAGCAGAAAGGCTTAATCATGTTTGGACAAATGACTGCAGGTTCATGGGCATACATCGGCACGCAAGGCATTTTACAAGGCACTTACGAGACGCTTGCAGCTATTGCGAAGGAGCATTTTGGCGGTTCTCTACGTGGAAGACTTGTTCTAACTGCTGGCTTAGGTGAGATGGGCGGCGCCCAGCCTCTGGCTGTTACTATGAATGATGGTGTTGCCTTAGTTGTGGAGATTGACAAACGTGCGATTGAGCGAAGGCTGAAGCATGGTTATTTGGAAACTTGGACAGGCGACTTGAATGAAGCTGTTAATATGGTCTTGGAGGCTAAACGTGAAGGCAAACCGCGAAGCATTGGTTTGTTGGGTAACGCTGCCGAGGTGCATCCTGAACTTTTAAGGAGAAACGTTATTCCAGATATTTTGACTGATCAGACTTCAGCCCATGACCCTTTGAATGGTTATTATCCTGCTGGCTTTACCAAGGAGGGTGCTGACGCGCTTAGGAAAAGCAACCCTGAAGAGTATGTGCGGCGCGCTGGTGACAGTATGCGTTTGCAGGTGGAGACCATGGTTAAGATGATGCAGAAAGGCGCCGTGACATTTGAGTACGGTAATAATTTGCGTCAGCAAGCCTACAATGCGGGGTTTGAGGAAGCTTTTGCTTATCCAGGTTTTGTGCAGCGCTATATTAGGCCAATGTTTTGCGAAGGTCGCGGACCTTTCCGTTGGACATCGCTTGTGGGTAGCGTTGAGGACATTTACGCACTTGATGATGTCATCTTGAAAGAGTTTCCTTATAATAAGGAGTTGTGCCGCTGGATAGAAAAGGCAAAGGAACAAGTGAAGTTTCAAGGATTGCCTGCACGGGTTTGTTGGCTTGGTTTTGGTGAAAGGGCGCGTTTTGGTAAAATTATGAATGACATGGTTGCTGATGGAAGACTTAGCGGACCTGTTTGGATTGGACGTGACCACTTGGACGGCGGAAGTGTGGCTTCGCCTAATCGTGAAACAGAGGGTATGAAGGATGGTAGTGATGCGATTGCAGATTGGCCAATACTGAATGCTTTGTTGAATGCTGTTGCTGGTGCTACTTGGGTTAGTGTGCATCATGGTGGAGGCGTAGGAATAGGCTACAGCATACACGCAGGCATGTGCCTAGTGGCGGATGGAACAAAAGAAGCAGAAAAACGCATAACAACCGTGTTAACAACAGACCCAGGAACAGCCATAGTAAGACACGCAGACGCAGGATACGAAAAAGCACAGAGAATTGCAAAAGAGAAAAATGTTAAAATGCCCATGTTAAAGTAGGTGGTTACCTTGGAGCATGTGGCTGCTTGCGGCATTTGCTGTGATGTTTGTGAACTGAACAAGAAGTTGGGTTGTGTTTGCAGTTCCGGAGTTGAGGAGATAGCAAAGGAGAAAGTGAGAACACGTTGGGGCGGTAAAGGAGTTTTATGTTTGGTTTTAGATTGCGCCGTAAAACGCGGCGTTGCATATTGTATGAGGGATTGTGAACAGTTTCCATGCGAGAAATATTTTGAATGGTGTTTCCCCTACGGAAAGGACTACTTAGAAATGCACATTGAAAGAAAAGGTCAACAACAAAAATAGCACTAACTGCGCTTCCATCATTTTTGCAAAAACCTAGAGGATAGGGTCCGTATTGGTTGCGCAGCAAACCAAACAAACATAGAAAACCCAGAAGCTGGCCAAAAAAAGGATAGAGGGGTATCCAATTTATACTACGCACAAGCCATAAAATTGACGCTTACACTTTCACAATATTGTATCCAGCAGCTTTACGAAGCCTATTCATAACAGCCAACCCTAACCCTTCTGGAGGTACACCTTCAGCAATAATAACGTCAACATCCTCTGAGTCGAATTCCCGCAAAAGCCTAAACAAATTCTTTGCAATAGCAGCCAAATCGCTTCTGCTTCCAAGAGACTTCACAACACCCGCCCTATAGTTGCTTGCAGTTTCGTCTGTAGCAAGAACGCCAACTTTATTGCTTTTCTCTGCATAAAATTCCGCTAACTCTTTCACTTTGCCTATAATTGCTGAAACTTCTCCCTCAACAACAATTACCTCTGCATTTGGAGCGTAATGCTTATGCTTCACGCCAGGAGAACGCGCCTTCTCAACGGGTAACGCTTTATCCGAAACCGCAACTGGATTAAGTTCCACATTGCCGAGAACTTCCTTTAAAACTTCATAAGGTGTTCCACCTGGGCGCAGAACCTGCGGCGGGTCAACAGTCATGTCTAAAACAGTGGATTCCACCCCAATACGTGTTGGTCCAGCGTCTAAAATGGCATCTATCCTTCCGTTAAGGTCGTCTAAAACATGCCTAGCTGATGTGGGGCTTGGCTTTCCAGCAAGATTTGCACTTGGAGCAGCGATGGAACAGCCGCTTTCTTTGATCAAAGCCAGAGCAACATTATGCTTAGGCATCCTAATCGCTATTGTATCCAGACCAGCAACGGTCACTTCTGGCACGATTTCCGAACGTTTAAAGATCAACGTTAAAGGTCCAGGCCAAAACTTTGTCATAAGCCTTTCCGCTTTATTCGGAACCTTATTGGCTAATCTGTAAACATCTTTCATGTATCCAACATGCACTATCGGCGGATTATCAAGTGGACGCTTTTTAGCCTTAAAAAGAGCCAAAACCGCCTTTTGGTTTAATGCATCTGCTCCCAAGCCATAGACTGTTTCTGTTGGAAAAGCTACTAAACCGCCTTTTTTGATGGAGTTGGCTGCTATCCGAATCTTTTCTATTTCGGGTTCTTGTGAATCAACTTTTAGTACTAGAGTTTTCTTCATCGGCTACAAATTCCCTTTAAACATCTGCTTAGAGTCAGACCTAGGCATTTAAACTTCTTCAAAAATAAACGTGAAAGAAAAACGCTGGTTGTCAGACAACGTAGTAGTCGATGACTTTTTTCATGCTTTTTGGTGCGGCTTGTCTCATGGCAAGCTGCTTCAGTATCTTTATCATTTGAGGCTGAAAACGAGCTATATCAGTTAAGCTAACTAAACCAACAAGGCGTTTTCCGTCAACCACTGGCAACTTCTTAATCTTCATCTGAAACATCAATCTAACGGCTTCTCCCAAATCCATGCTAGGTTCAACAACAACCAACGGACTCGACATGACATCCTTCACCTTAGTCTTGTTTGCATCCTTCGCTTCGGCAACAACTCTCTTTAATAGGTCTCTTTCGGTTATTATGCCCATGGCTTTCCCCTTTTTAACAGCAATTAAACAACCTATCTCAAACTTGTTCATGACATCAGCCGCCTCTTTAACCGTTGAATTTTCATCTATCGTTATTACTTCCTTCACCATGACATCGTCAACTGTCAACGACACACCGCTTTCTTCCTCTTTCTTGCGTGACAACAAAATCACCGACTTCTCTATTCTTTTAAAACCTCATATATAAATTGGTGTGCAGAACTTTTTATTCACAAACCATGCAACTTACCAGCAAGCATTTCAGCACGTTTACTTGCAGGAATTTTTGCCCGTTCAAACTTTTCCTTAGGTTTGTTGAATGGTCTAGTGGCGTCAACACCCATTTTAGTCGTTAACCCCGTCTCTTGATCAGCAGAAGAGTCCAATGTTGAACCGCGTGCATTCTTTATGAAGATGAGGTCTTCGCTGGCTTGGAAACGTGTTGCAATCGCCCATTCCACGTCAGAAACATTAAACACGTTAATGTCAGAATCCACAACCACAGCATGTTTTAGGCTTGGATGCGCCGCAAAAGCAGCCAACAAAGCGTTCTTTCCGTCACCATCAAGCTGTTTTTCAATGGATATTATTGCGTGAAGCCATCCGCTTCCGCCAACTGAAAGGTTAACAGCATAAACTTTAGGCACAACCTTTGAAACAGCCTCCTGTATCAAAACTTCATGCGGCAAGCCCATAAGAAGCCTATGCTCCGTCCCTGACGGTAAAAGCGCCTGATACACATAGTTCTTACGGTGCATAACGCCAACAACTTCTACGACTGGCTGCTTCCTTTCTATGTCATACGTTCCAGTTATATCCACAAAGGGACCTTCAGTAACTTCTTTTGTTGCAGAAATTTTACCCTCTAAGACCAATTCAGCCTCTGCAGGGGCACAAGCATTCGCATGTTCACACTCAACCAAACGTAACTCATCATCCATCAACGCATTTGCAAGATCAAATTCATTCGCGCCGAAAGGAACTGGTGAAGAAGCCGCCAGCAAAACTGCTGGGTGAACGCCAATAGAGATTGACACATCCAAATCTTTTCCAGCTTCTTTTGCCATTGTCCATAGTTTGAAAAGATGCCTCGGAACCAAACGAATTGCCAGATGCTTCTTATCTAAAACTTGAAGGCGATGCACTGACACGTTTTCAAAAGTTCCATCAACACTTCTCGCGTATACAACTGCTGAAGTGATGTATAAACCAGCATCCCTCTCAAAATGTGTAAGAACTGGAATCTTAGACAAGTCACCCCCAGCAACTTCTTTCACAGCGCCACCTCCAACAATTTTTGCTTTTCTTGGCGAACGCCAAGCCTCTGCTAACTTGCGGTAAAGCCCATCCTGGTCAACATTAAGTGCTGAACAAATTCTCTTTCGAGTTCCGCAAACGTTAGCAACAACCTTTGTCTTATAGTCCTTTACATTTTCAAACATGAGAATTGAGCCTTGATCGTCAAAGCTCTTCATGATGAATGACATTTCAAAACTTGTGTGCACTTTGTCTTTTACATGTAAAATTTCTTCTGCTTTTTCCATTTTTTTGAGAAATTCTCTGAGGCTCATGTTGTCACTTCCCCTTTTCCCGCCTCTGTTTTGACAACTTTTTCAATCAACTTCATAAAAATTGATTGAGCTTGCATTTCACTGATTGTTTCCAAATAAATGGAAACTAACGCTATTTTTCCTTTTCTCGAGGCTATGTACTCGGCGAACATGCGGGCTGAGATTGCGTTTTTGTCGCCTAAAAGAACAGATGATGAGGGTGGTCCGAGCATGTCTCTTGGTTTTGGAACAGCTATTGCCAACGTTCCAAGTTTGTCCTCGTTTTCGCTCAATAGGATTAAGCACGAATTTCTTGTTTCCATGTAAACCGCTAGAAAATGCATGTTTTGCTCAATTATTTCGTCTTTAACAATTTTCGCGCGTTCCATTCTTAAATCTCCATTGCTTATTTATAGCTTCATGCATTCACTATTTATTGCTTTCAAAAGGCGATGCGAAAATTGGCTGAAAACCAAGCGAGAAAAATCCTGCAAATACTTAGAAAAACTTTCACAATGCCAAAATGGATAACTTCAAACAGGGACACCTTTGAGACATTAATTGTAACAGTAATTTCACAAAATACCGCTAGTAGAAACACTGCCAAAGCCTTCGAAAACCTTTCGAAACAGTTCAAGATAACGCCCGAAGTCTTGGCGAACGCCAAAACAAGCCAAATTGAAGGATGCTTAAAAGTGGCTGGTCTATACAGAAACAAAGCCAAAACAATAAACCAACTATCAAAGATAATCCTTAAAAGATTCCGTAGCAGTCTAGAACCAATCTTGTCGTTGCCCTTCGAAGACGCAAGGCGAACACTTTTGCAACTTCCAGGAGTAGGACCCAAAACAGCCGATGTTGTTTTACTTTTTTGTGCAGAAAAACCTACAATTCCTGTCGACACACACGTTGACCGCGTAGCAAAGCGTTTAGGTTTAGCACCCGCAAACGGAAATTACGAAATAGTTCGTGAATCCCTTCAATCACTTTACGACTCAAAAGACTACTTATCAGTTCACGTATTGCTGATTCTGCTCGGTAGAAAATATTGTAAGGCTAGGGTTCCTTTATGCAAACAGTGCCCAGTGAACACGCTTTGCCCGTCAAAGCAATTGTGGGATAAAAATGACTGAGCTAATCAAAGAGGTTGCAGGGTATTTTCCATACGCTGAAGTAAGACCTTTCCAAGATGAGTTCATCAGAACAGTTTTTGAGGCTGTTGAGAGTGGCAGTTCCGTCTTAATCGAAGGAAGCAACGGCTTAGGAAAAACCATTGCTGCGTTATCCGCATGTCTTCCAACAGCTATGAATAAAGACTTCAAAATATTATACGTTGCACGGACACACCGCCAACACGACCGTGTAATCGAAGAGTTAAAGGCTATTTCTAGAAAGCAGCCGGTTGTGGGAATTTCCATACGCGGACGCCATGAGATGTGTCTCAACAATTTCGTAACGGGACATGCGTTAGACGCTAGGGCGGTCATGGAGGTTTGTGAACTGTTAAAGGCTAGGGACAGATGCCCATATTTTCGAAACATTGAGGAGAAAACGGATGAGTATTTTGAGATTCAGCAGCAAATAGCTTTTCGCCCATACAAGGCTTCGGAAATTCAAAAAATATGTAGGAGTAGAGGCTTCTGTCCCTACGAGCTTGTTAAGTCTTCATTGGCGGATGCAAATGTGATTGCATTGAGTTATCTTTACATATTCGACCCTGTAATCCGCAATGCCTTCCTCAAAAACTTGAATACCTCACTGAATAAAATCATTCTAATCGTTGATGAGGCGCATAACCTTCCAGAAACAGCTATTGAAATTGCAAGCAGTAGCCTATCCCTTTTCGCCATAAAACAAGCAGAAGTTGAAGCTAAAAAGTTTGGCTACAAAGATATTGCAGATTTTACAACAATTGTCAGAAATGAAATTGAAAAAATGACTGATAAAATCGAGAAAGAAGCTCTGGTTTCATCGGAATTTCTGATAGAACTTACTCAAGAAAAAGGTGGTATAGTTGACCCTCTTTCATTCTTTGAGCGTCTGCATGACATTGGGAGTTCGATAAAGCGAAGCTTGCTTGCTGAGGAAAAATATCCACGTTCTTTCATTCATGGAATGGGCGAGTTTCTGTTAAAATGGCTGGAAACTGCTGAAGATCAGACTTTTGTAAACGTGATGAGTAAATACACGTCTAGAAGGAGTGTAGCCACAGCAAGACTGGAAATAGTTGCCCTAAATCCATCGAAAATCACTATGCCAGTTTTCTCTTCTGTCCACTCTAACATCGTTATGTCCGGCACGCTTCAGCCGTTGGAAGCATATGAGCAGATAACAAGGCTTCCAGAAAACACCATCAAAAGTGTTGTGCCCTCACCTTTTCCAAAAAAACATGTTCTACCGCTCATCAGTTGCGGTGTTACAACAGCAATGGAGAAACGAACACCACAGATGTATAATAAAATCATAAAGCGAATAAAAGAAGTTGTTCTGAACACTCCCGCAAATATCGGAATTTTCACTGCTTCCTTCGAAGTTCTAGAAGCCTTAATTAGGGAGGGGCTGGAAAAGGCTGTGGATAAGCCGCTTTTTCATGAGCATAGGGGCATGGGTTCTAGAGAGAATGAAAAGATGGTTGCAGAGTTTAAGACGCATGCCAAGCATGAAGGTGCCGTTCTCCTCGGGGTTCTGGGCGGTCGCTCTTCAGAAGGTGTTGATTATCCTGGTGACCAAATGAATTCTGTTGTAGTTGTTGGTGTGCCTTATGCAGAGCCAACTCCAAAGGTAAAGGCTCAAATAAGCTATTTTGAAAAATGTTTTCCGGGTCTTGGACGCGAGTATGGTTATGTTCTGCCAGCAATGAAAAAGGCTTCTCAAGCTGCAGGGAGACCCATAAGAACTCTTGAAGATAAAGGTGCAATGATTTTTCTTGATCATCGTTTTGCTTCGCCATATTGTCAACGTTTTCTTCCATCATGGATACGTGATAATCTGAAGATTTTGCCAGACAGAGAAGAGGCTATTGCGTGGGAACTCAATCATTTCTTTAAAAAAGCTTCTTAAGCATTGTAAAATTTGACCAATTCTCTTCCGCAAAAGCTGGAGTTTCTTTCAGGTTTTTGTCGAGTTTAACCTTTCCCACAGCGACTATTGAAATCTCTTCAGAGACTGGAGTAAAAATTTTTAGGGTTTTTCTTATGTAATCGACTTCATGTAAAACACCTATTCCCAGGAATCTTCTCTCGGGGTTATACAAAGCCATTAGTAATCCTTCTTCTTCGTCCTTCCGAATCACCACAACCTTCTTCTTCGCGAATTCCTCAACTTTTTTTAGGTTCTCTTCGCTAATCCAGCGTCTTCCACCGATAACTATACAAATCCTGTCTTGCAATTCCGCGAAGTGTAGCGGTTTCATCCCTAAAAACTCGTAGATTTTCCTTGCTTGCCAGATGTTTTCGTGGGCTCTGCCTAAGCCAAGTAGCTCGTTTCCTTCGATTTTTAGCCAGCCCAATGGAAGGGATTGCACTTTTGCATTTCTTAAATATTTTATGTATCCAAGTTCCCGTAGGCTTCTGCGTTTTTCTCTGCTTCTTTGTCTTATAGCTGGAGGAGAATCTACAACAATTTTTCTGGGTTTTTCAAGAGTGTTTAAGAGAGGAATTAGTTCGTCTTTTTGTTGGATGCAGAAAACTATGTCTGGCTTAAGTTCTTCAACAAGCTGAATCTTATATTTGACAGCGTCTTCTCCCTCAACCCAGCCGTCAGTGTTTATTACAACAACGTCAGGATCATTGCCTAATATTTCCTTTTTTAGCGTGGTCAAGCCCTCAATTACTTTGTCTATGGCTCCACTTGGTGAGGTGACCCCTACAAAGAAAGCATTTTTGGCTTCTAAGTTAAACAAGTCCGTTATTGGCTTCGTTACAGTTGTGTAGGCAACGGTGCACGGCGGTCCTATGTCTGATTGGCCTAAATCTCCGTCTAAAATTGTGACTTTCTGCTTTTCACGTAACAGTTTGTTTGTTATGTATGTGCAGAAACTCGTTTTTCCAGAATCCACTGTGCCCAGCACCATTGCGATGACTGGTTTGGTTTGAGAATCTAGAAGTTCTTCGCATGATTTAGCCCAGGAGGATGGAACAGTGTTTCCATCAACTTCTTCGACGTTTGCGTTTTCCCCTAATGAAACATCAAATGTAGCTTTTTCCTCCACCGCAAAAGGCAATCTCTTGCCTTCACGGATCACAACTTTGTTTGTTATGGCTACTATGGAGCCAAATACTTCTACCTTGCCTGAAGTAGCTGTGACAGAGGCTGGTCCATCAACTAGCAGAGTTTTGTATTTTTCAAGTGTTCGTTTCATCTGTCTTTCTCCGTGGAAATGTATGCCCATTCCTTCCAGCTATTCTTATAGCTGAAACAATGTCTCTTAATCCTCTTCTGTGTTTGGTTTCACTTAAGTAGCGGTCTGTTCCAGCTTCGCTCACACTTTCTAACATTACATTTGGAGGTAATGCGTCGTCCAAAACTCGTAAAAGTTTTTCTTTATACTCTCGGACTCCGTCGCCAACTTTCACCGAAATCGAGGTTTCCGGGGTTTTCTCAACGTTCCTTAGGATATTCTTTATCTTGTCTAATGTTTCTTCAACGCTAAAACAGTTTTCTGTTTCAAAGATTTTTCCGTCCGTCAGAACTGCCAATCCGAAGACTTCACCGGGGTCTATGCCTATAACGATTTTTTCATAATATTCCTTGCCTTGAAGAATTTGTAATACTTTATTCATCAATGCTTCTGGTTCTGCGCCTTCTTTGTACACCAAAACTTTTTCATGATTTATGAGATGCTGCTCCTTTTCCGTGGTTATGACAGCTCTAATTTCTACGGGGATGGGTTCTTTCGGGATTAAACTTATAAACGCTATATTCTTCCTTTTCAACTCAGTGACAACTAAGTAGTAGGCTTTTCCTGAAACCGTTGCAATGGCAATCTTCGCTTTCATGTATCCTTCCTATTCGCATACTTACTTAAGCACAAAACAAATTATTAGTTTGACGGTTTATATCCGTTATGTGCATGACCGTGCTACCGAAGATTCCAACAGGCTGTGGGACAATTGACAAGATTCTAGAGGGAGGTATCCCCTTTGAAAGTGTCAGCCTAATTTATGGAGAAGCTGAAACTGGAAAAACTACCCTAGCTATGCAATGTGCCATAAACTGCGCAAGACAAAGTTATAAAACATTATTTGTAGATTGCGACGATACCTTCTCCGCTCGAAGGATGTCACAAATTGCTTTTGAAAACTTCAAGGAAATCGCAGAGCTAGTAATTTTAATGAAGCCAACCAGTTTTCGCGAACAAACAGTAGTTATAGACCAATTAACAGATTATATAACCAAAAGCTTTGGGCTCATAGTTGTTGATACCATCACGTCGCTTTATCGTGCAAAAGTCTCAGAATCTCCAGAGAAAACGTTTGAACTGAACCGTGAATTAAATAGGCAGATGGCATTATTGGCGCAGATTGCCAGAACCCAAAGAATCGTGGTCTTGATATTAAGTCAAGTGCGAAGCGTTTTCAACAACGCTAACGTAAGCATAGAGCCAGTTGCTACGAGGGTTTTAAAATTCTGGGCTGACACAATAATCGCCATGAAACCTACTGAGAATCCACAAATAATCAAGGCAATCTTGGAAAAAAACCCAAAAAGGATTCAGCCCCTAACTTGTAATTTAAAAATAGAAGAAATAGGAATACACGAGTACTTAATGCGTTAACAGGGTTTGCGAAAATGGAAATAATACAGCTAGTTATTAAGGCGTTAACATTCATATTTCCAGCATACTGTGCAAACGCCATACCCGTGATTACTGGTGGAGGTTATCCTATGGATTTTGGAAAAAAGTTTTTTGATGGGAAACCAATTTTTGGAAAGAACAAAACTTTCAAAGGTTTCTTTTCAGGTTTAGTTGTCGGAACTGCTGTTGGCTGCGTAGAAAGTGTATTTTTTACGGAATATCCTATTTTCTTTGGTTTTTTGCTATCGTTAGGAGCCTTGTTTGGAGATTTAACAGGAGCTTTTTTAAAGAGGCGGCTTGGGCTTGCTCCTGGAGACTTGCTTCCAGTTGTTGACCAAGTGGACTTTATAGTTGGGGCAATGTTGTTTTCTCTTCCGTTTTGTATTTTATCTTCTTGGGAACTTGTCATAGCCATTCTGATTATAACTCTCCCTATGCACTTGTTAACGAATTTTGTGGCATACAAGCTTAGCCTAAAAAATAATCCTTGGTAGATTTTAGCTACTTGTGAGCTTTATGCGTATTGTAGCTTCTAGGAATATGTAAGCTATGAATAGAAGAGCAACTCCCACGAGAAACATCATGTAGGCTTGTCTTGGCTTATAAGCATACTTTGTGCTTTGATACATAACTATCAATCCAATAATGCCAAGTGAGTACAGAATTGTGGCAACGATGCTATCACTTATGAATTGCTCTGAAAGTTGAGGATATAGAAATATGAAGCGTCCACTGTAATAAACTGCTGGAAGCGGCTTCATTATTATGTTATACAAACCGCCTCCAAACAAAAATACAGCGATGGCGACGGCGATTATTGAGAGGATAAGAGTTGATGGTCTTATTGTTGAAATTTTTTGATAAAATCTGTTCATGGAATAAGACATTGACGAAACTTTCTTCTTAACTTTTCGTGACATTTTGGCTTTCTCCGCTTTTGACTAAGTGCTCCGCCACCTCTCTAGCCCATTCTCCAGTTAACGGATTCTTAGCAATCTCACTTAAATACTCTTTCCAAGAGATATCCAACGCTTTTTTCCATAGGTCGTATTTTTTAATGACACCTTCATAAGCCTTCATGTGTAACTCGCAATAACCTTTTTCATCAGCTTCTCTATTGCATATTGCGCATTTCAATTCTTTTCCTCCTCTCCTCTTTCAATGGGCACGCTGGATTAAAACATAGATTCCACGGACGTCTTCCTTTAATTCGAACCAGAACTGTAGGCCAACCGCATCCACGACAGTTTTTTCCAAGAGGCTTTACGGTGCCTCTCTGCGGGAGTGGGAATGATGTTTTGCATAAGCCTTTGAAGTAGTTTGTGCAGCCGACAAATCGTTTGCCAGTTCTTCTGGAATATAACGTCATGAGTTTTCCAGTGTTGCAAATGGGACACGCGCCAATGGTTCTTTCTTCCAGTCGTGCTCTTTTTATGGCGTTGCTTAATTGTTCGCCGATTATTTTCTCTTTCTCTTTTAACCCTTCTGTCACTGGTTTAAGGATTTCTACAGCGTCCACAAGTACATTTTCTCTTTTTTCATTGTTTACTTGAATCTTATCCATTCTTTCTTCGAGTTCCCTTGTTAGTTTTATTGAAATGACTGTTGGACAATATTTTTCAAGGACCTCGAGAACTTCGAATCCTAAATCTGTTACAACTATTCTTTCGTCTCGAACATATTTCCTATCGTAGAGTGTCTGTATAATGTCCGCCCTTGTTGCCTTTGTTCCGATTTCTGATTCTTCCATTCTTTTGAGGATGCTGCCTGGGTTATATCGTGGTGGTGGTTTAACGAACTTATCCTCTGAAATTACTTTTTTGACATTGATTGTTTGTCCCTCTTCTATTGGTGGCAAGAGAACCTCTTCTGATCTTACGTAAGGTTCATAGAAGCGTAACCAACCTTCCTTTAAGGTTTGTCTTCCTCTTAGGTAGAAGCGGTGCTCATTAACATTGATGCAGACTTTCATGCTCTGCCTTACTGCTGATTCATCAAAAACTGCCATAAACCTTCTGACGATAAGATCCCAAATTTTCCTTTCAGAGTCGTCCAGAACTCTTTCTGGTAGGTTTCCTGTTGGGTAGATGGCTGGATGTGCCGGGTCTTCTTTTTTTCCTTCTTTTGGTTTTAGTTCTGGCTTTGCGAGAAGCTCTCTGGTGAGTTTTTTGTATTCGGGTGCTTTGTTTAGGTTTTTCAGTATTGCCTCATAGCCTATTGTTGGAGGGAGCTTTTGACTGCTTGTTCTTGGGTAGGAGATTAAAGCATCTAGGTATAGGCGTTGTGCAATGCTTGATGTGCGCCTTGGTGTGTATCCAAATAAGCCATAAGCTTCGCTTTGTAAACCGCCTAAATCGAATGGCAGTGGCGGCGTTTGCTGGAATTGTTTAACATCAATTTTTTCAACTGTTCCACTTTTTCCTTTGCATGCACTTAAAACGGCGTCTGCTTCTTTCTTTGTTTCGATTATTTCCTTCTCATATTCAGCTTCAAAGATTTTCTCGTTTATCTCGACTTCGGCTTTGATTTCCCAGTATGGTGTCGGCACGTAGCTTCTGATGGATTTTTCTCTTGCAGCAAGAAACTTTAGAGTTGGTCCTTGCACTCTTCCCGTGCTTAATGTTGCGTACTTTCCACTCCAATCTCTTGCTGCTATTGTTAACGCGCGAGAAAGATTTACGCCATAAAGCCAATCAACTTCGTGTCTTGTGCGTCCAGCTTCTATAAGCGCAAAATCTAGATGTGGTAACAGTTCCGCATACGATTTTTCCAGTTCCTCTTTGGTTAGGGTGGAATATTTCATGCGTTTTGAGACGCCTTCTTTGTTACTGCATGCGTATTTTAGTATGCAGTATCCGATTATGCTTCCTTCAATGTCGTAGTCGCATGCGTCAACAAACATGTCAGCGTCATTTGCTAGTTTTGAGATTGTTTCAAGCCATGTGCGAATTTGTTTTGCGCCTCGTTCAGCGGCGTATCTGGGCACCCATTTGAAACTGAAAACGGGATAATAGTTTCTTCCGCTTCTTTCTTCAGCAACAGTGTATAAGTGTCCTAGGGCTGGAACCACCACTATATCTTTATCACGTTTAGCCACATAATATGGGACTCCGTTATCTTCCATTTTTTTAGCTTTTTCCTTCATGTCAAGGGCTGATGCTATTCTCTGTGCAGCATCTGGCTTTTCTGTGATAATTAACGTGTATTTTCCCATGATAACACAAACCATGCAAGCATATTCAGGAAATGATTTCTTAGAATTAAGCGTTGCAGATAAAATTAAAAGTTTCTATGCAAAAATTACCGAGATGATGTTTTTGAATTAGCAATGAATAAATATGCCGTGGGTGTTTACCTCTTTTATCGTTAAGGGTGTGTATTACTGTGCCCCAGCGTGTTGTGTGTAAAGGTTGTGGCCACGTATTGTATGAAGGTTCTGAAATCAAACCTCCAGACGAAATTTTACACCTGAACGACGGGAAATGCCCAAAATGCGGCAAGAAACTTTCACTTATACCTATTGATGTAGAGGTAAAACCTCTAAAATAAACTGTCTGCTGAGGAAGGCGGTTTGACAGAAAAAATTCGCAAAACCCAACTTTATAACGTGCATAAGCAAACATCAAAGTTAACAATCTTCGCTGGTTTTGAGATGCCCCTTTGGGTTAAGGGCATAATCCCTGAACATTTAGTCGTGCGGAACAGCGTTGGCATCTTCGACATTTCTCATATGGGACGGGTAATAATCACTGGCACCGACTCTGAACGCTTCCTAAATTATGTCATAACAAACGATGTTTCTATGCTCTCCCCAAATAGTGCCCAATACTCAGTCATGTGCAACGAAAACGGCGGCATAATAGACGACT
>CAYZEP010000009.1:0-34917 GCA_964477645.1 uncultured Candidatus Bathyarchaeia archaeon
TCTAAAATGGTTCTCTCCGCCAAATATTGTATGGGCATTGCCTCCAGCAGTAGCTGCCTCCCTTAAAAACACAGCTCCGGCATTCAGGTCTATCAAAAAACCTAGGCTTACTCACAATCCTTCCACAGTACAGATATACCCCGAAGTTTCACTTTTAGTTTGTGGATACTTTTACCGGAAAACTTGGGTGGGGGGCCCACCCCCCGCACTCTCCATTTTTTGAAAACAATCTTAAGACGGGCGTTTCCCTAAGGCAGTCTTGGAGGACAGCCTCCACTATGGAAAGGCTAATTTCGTTAAGGCGAGTATAGTCTGCTGGATGGAGTAATGCGTAAGAGTATGGATCCTGCTACTAAACGCATAGCAATACAACGTATTCAAACACTTTTCCGTTTGGCAAGAGAAACATTCCAAGAAGATACTTCTCTAGCTCAGCATTATGTTGATATAGCTAGGAAAATAGCTATGTCAGCCAAGATTCGTTTGCCAAGGGAGTATAGGCGTCAAGTCTGTAGGCATTGTAAAAGCTTTATTTTGCCTAATGCAAATTGTCGTGTACGAGTGAAGCAGCGGAGAGAGCCTCATTTGGTTATCACGTGTCTAAACTGCGGTAAGCAAATGCGAATGCCGCTAAAGAAAAAGAAGGAGAAGTCAAAGCAGTGAGTAAACTGACTGCTGGAAAGAAACGCTACATCAAACGCAGGCTAAGCCTAGAAAAACCTACAATATGGATTGGTAAAAGCGGAATTTCGCAGGAGTTGTTGAAGGAAATTGAGAAGCAATTGGATAAGAAGGAAATGGTTAAGGTTAAAATCTTGAAAAGTGCCATTGAAGGAGACGAAGCCAAACAAATCGCCTTGCGAATCGCCGAGCAAACAGAGGCGTCATTAGTAGAGGTTAGAGGTCACACTTTCATGCTTTATAAACGTCATAAAAAGTGAAAGTCTTTATATTGGGGTTTTATGATTTACTGAAGGAAAAGTCAAGAGGAATAAGGAGTCTTGATAACACCTTACGATGTATCAGCATCTAAGCTCATCGAAAAACTAGCCAAGTATCTGAAAGAGAATGTGGATGGGGTAACTCCGCCACCGTGGGCTAGCATTGTAAAAACTGGCGCCCACATTGAGAAACAACCGCAGAACCCAGACTGGTGGTATATCCGATGTGCCTCACTGTTACGGAAAATTTATGTCCATGGACCATTAGGCACGGAAAGATTAAAGGCAGCATATGGCGGAAGAAAAGACTACGGTGTAACACCAGAACATGTAGTCAAAGCGGGTGGAGCAACAATACGAAAAGCTCTACAACAGCTGGAAGCCGCAGGTTTAATTGAAGCATCCAAACCACATGGAAGAAGGATGACACGAGAAGGGAGAAAACTTCTGCAAGAACTGGCTGAAGGACTCAAAAAGGAATCAGCGAAAGAATCCCCCAGATTAGAGAAACGACAGAAAGGTGAATAAATTGTCAGAGGACGAGCTAGAGGAGCTTCGCAGAAGAAAGCTTTCAGCATTACAGCGACAACTAGCCCAGGAGCAGAGAAAAGTGCAAATGCAGCAACAACTTGAGCTGCAGAAACAAGCCTTGCTGAGAAACATATTGACTCCAGAAGCTAGACAAAGACTGGCAAACCTAAAGATGGTTAAACCAGAATTCACAGAGCAGTTAGAGTTGCAACTAATCCAGTTGGCTCAACAGGGAAAACTGCCGATACCGTTGACGGATGAGCAACTAAAGCAGATACTCACTCAGTTACAAGCCCAGAAACGTGAACCAAAAATAAGAAGGGTATAAGCATGGCTAGAAACAAACCAACAGCGAAAAAGCGGAGACTAGCAAAGGCAGGAAAACAGAAAAAAGCTGTGCCGACATGGGTTATAGCAAAAACAGCTGGAAAATTCAGAACTCATCCTAAAAGGAGGCAGTGGCGAACCAGAAAAATAAGGGCTTAGGAGGAACCGCTTATGAGAGAAGAAGGCAAGGAAGAGGAAAGCGAGGAAGAAGAGCAGAAAACTGAGGAAGAGCCAGAAGAGTTAGAGGAAACTATCGAAGAAGCAGTCGAGGAAGTTTCAAAAAAAGGTGAAGAGGAAGAAGGAAAATTAGAGGAAAAGTCAGAAGAGGCAGTTGAGGAAGCTGAGACTGAAGCCGAAGAGATGGAGGAAGCGGTTGAAGGCGAAGCGGGAGAGGTGCCCACACCTATTGAGGAAGAAGCTAAGCCACCGCCACGGGAGAAGAAGGTAGAGGAAGAAGAAATAGTTGAAGAGAGGATCTATACGATTCCACTAAGTAAAGCGTGGATTATGCCAGCTAATAAGAGGGCGCCGAGGGCTATGCGGATGATTAGGAGTTTTATAACTAAGCATATGAAGTTGGAGGCGCGTTTAGAGGGAGAGGAGGAAGAGGCTGAAGAGCCTAGAAAACTTGTGATTAGTAATGAGGTGAATGAGAGGGTTTGGGGTAGAGGCATAGAAAAGCCTCCGCGGAAAATCCGAGTGAGGGCTGCGAAGGATAAAGAGGGCAACGTTACTGTTTATTTGGCTGAAGGAGACTGATTTGGCTATTTACCTGTCCAGCATTGTTGGAAGCGCAAGTATAGGTGTGTACTCGCTGGTTACGGATAGAGTAGTCATAGTTCCAAAGTTGGTTCCGCTCAGAAAAGCCGAAAGACTGGGAGAATGGTTAAAAGTCAAGCTAGTACACACGGCAGTTGGCGGCTCAGTCCTTGTCGGTGCACTTGCATGTGCAAACTCTAACGGGATATTGCTCCCGAACTTTGTTCGAGAAGAAGAGCTTGAAGCCATAAGATCTGTTTTCGACGGTAACATGACGGTGATGGATACCAAGAAAACCGCTTATGGAAACATAGTTTTAGCAAACGATTACGGTGCAATTGTTGACCCACGTCTAAAAGCGTTAGAAGTTAAGCAAATTTCTGAAACTTTGGGCGTTGAAGCAGTGCCTTGCGAAATTGCTGGCTTACCATACGTGGGGTCGCTGGCGGTTGCAACAAACAAGGGGGTTCTGGCACATCCTCTGTTAACAGATTCTGAACGAAAACTTTTGGGAGATATACTGAAGGTTCCGGTTGATGTGGGCACCATTAATTGTGGGATACCTTACGTTGGCACCGGTTTACTTGGCAATCGCTATACAGCCGTGGCTGGTTCCTTGACAACCGGACCCGAGATGTTTATAATTGGGAATGCCTTGGATGTTGTGAAGGAAGATGAATAGAATGAAAGTTTTCAGAGTGGCTGGTGAAATTCGGAAGCCAAATTTAAACACCTCTTTCAAAAAGGAAGTAGTAGCCATCAAGCCTGAACATGCGGTGGAAAAGGTTTACGCAGAATTAGGAAGTAAACACCGCGTAAAACGTTTTCACATAATAATAGTGAGCGTTGAAGAGGTTCCACCTCAAGAGATAGCAAATCCATTGTTGAAAAAACTGGTTACTGGAGAATAAAAATTTGGCGAGTAAAAGTGAAGAAGAACTCCGCAAACTAAGTGTTGAACTTCGATTTCTTGAGCAGACCGCAGAATCCATACAATCCAGAATTAATATGATTAACGCTGTCGTAACAGATCTGACTTACGCGAGCATGACATTGGAAGGCCTAGAGAAAGAAAAGGAGAACTCAGAGCTTCTCGTTCCAATAGGCGGTAACTCCTACATCAAAGCGAAACTTGAAAATCCAGACAAAGTAATCGTTGGAATGGGTGCCGGAGTCTCTGTTGAAAAAACATTGCAAGAGACAAAGGAAATCATTAAAAAACGGTTAGAGAACCTAGAGAAAACAAGAATGTCATTTCAGCAGCAGCTTGCCCAAGTCGCGGAAAGAATCAACGGAGATAGAGAAAAATTTGAAAATTTAGTAGCCCAACTAAGAGAGGGGAAAGCTTCAAAAGATGTTTGAAAGGCTGAAGTCTGGGCTGAAAGGACTTGTAAACAAGGTAACCACAACCGAGCTGAAAGCGGAAAACCTACGCCCAGTACTTTCAGAGTTTAAAATAAACCTTGCAGAAAATGATGTTGCCTTTCCAGTGGCGGAGCGAATATGCGATGAGATGGAGAAACGCCTAAACGGAATTCAAGTCAAACGACTCGAAGACCGCAGAAAAATCGTTGAAAAAAACCTGCGAGAAGTGCTTTTGGACGTTATGCTCGCAAATGACAAAATAGACTTGTTAGAAGCTGTTGAAGACAAACGCAAAAAAGGCGAACCATTCGTCATAGTCTTTGTTGGAATAAATGGCACTGGAAAAACCACAACCATAGCCAAATTTGCTCACTTCCTGAATAGTAAGGGTTATTCAGTTGTTCTCGCTTGCAGTGACACCTACCGGGCGGGCTCCATTGAACAGCTAGAAGAACATGCCAAACGCTTAGGAATGCGCATGATCACGCATAAATACGGCGCAGACCCAGCAGCTGTAGCCTACGACACAATAAACCACGCAAAAACCCACGGAATAAACGTTGTCTTGATAGACACCGCAGGGAGAATGCAAACAAACAGAAACTTGATGAACGAACTTGCAAAAATCAAACGCATCGTAAATCCCGACTTAACCATCTTAACAGTGGATTCACTCACAGGAAACGACGCGGTCATGCAAGCAGAAGAGTTTCACAAAAGCGTCGGCATAGACGCAACAATACTTACTAAAGTGGACGCAGACATTAAAGGCGGCTCAGCCCTAAGCGTGACGTACGTCACCCAAAAGCCCATTCTTTTCATTGGAACAGGACAAAGGTATGAAGACCTAGAAGAATTTGATCCTGAAAAATTTGTGCAAATGATTCTGAAATAGTTAGATTTATCCTTGTCATCATTACTTAAATTTCTGTTTTTGTTTAGTGTTTTTTCAGCAGTTTTAGAAGTATTGCTTTCGCCGAATATAGTCTGTTCTCGCTCTGCTCGTATATCACTGATCTCGGGTTTTCGATGACATCTGCGCTTATTTCGTATTTTCTGTGGATGGGCATGTCATGCATTATGTAGGCGTTGCTTCCCTTGATTAGTTCCTTGTTTATTTGGTATGGCATCATGAGTTTAATGCGTTTCTCCTTTTCTGCTGCAAATTTTGGGTCTAGGAAGAACTCCATGTCAATCCAAGTGTCTGTGTAAACGAAGTCTGCACCCTTGACTGCTTTCTTAACATCTAGCGTGGTTTCGTACAATCCTGTTTTTTTGGCGCTTTCTAGGATTTCTTCATCTCTTGATGGCTCATTGAATGTGGGCGTAACTGTGGTTATTTTGGCTCCTGTTTTTGTGCATCCTTCAATGAGCGAATTGCAAACGTTGTTGTGGATGCCTACGTAAACGAGCTTTACACCTTTTAGCGTGCCCTTCTTCTCTTTCATGGTTATTAGATCTGCTATTGCTTGGCTTGGATGATATTTTTCGTCGCATCCATTGATCACTGGAACACGAGAAGCCTTAGCCATTGCTTGCAGATCAGCATTTTTCATTAACCTCGCCATTATACAGTCAACATTGCGCGACAAGTATTGCGTCTCATCAGAGATGTCCGCTAGAGCAAAGTTAGTCGTTCTCCAGTCTATGTACAGAGCGTGACCGCCAAGTTGAGTCATAGCAACCTCAAAGGAGACTCTAGTTCGTGTTGAAGTTTTCTGAAAAATCATAGCTAAAGATTTGCCGTCCAAAGCAGTTTGATATTTTTCTGGGTTACGTTTAACTTCAATGCCTCTATCAACTATCTCCATGAGCTGTTGGCTTGATAAATTTTTGAAGTTGATTAGGTGCATTTTTCTTCCTTTTCCTGGACGTTAAGGCTTCAACCGATTTCAACAATTATAAACTTTATGGAAACATTTTTCTTAGAATAGCACTTCTTCCTGTTAGAGGCATATTAATGATTTTAATTGTTGCTTCTAAAAAAGATGTGGCAAGTTTGAACATTGCTGGGTGGATTCTGAAAAATTACAGTTTTAAGGAAGCAGCAGAGAATTTTCAAGGAAATCCTATTTATATAGCAGAAGTTGGCGGCAGAAATGTTAAACTTGTAACTTTAAGTGAAGAGTCTATCTACGCGCAAAACCTAACGGATTTGTTCAGCAATTTAGAACTTGTAATTTTCATTTCGAGACACAGTAGTGCAAGCGGTACTCCGACGCTTTCAGTACATACTCCTGGCAATCTGGGTGAGGCAGAGTTAGGAGGACTTCCGAGAAAGGTTTCAGTTTCTCCAGCAAACGCCATGAGAGATGCCTTAAAGGCTATGATGCAGTTTAAAGAGGAAATGCAGCTTGACTACGAAGTTTCTTATGAATGCACTCATCACGGTCCGTCATTAAACGTGCCTACAATGTTTACGGAGTTAGGAAGTTCAATTAAACAATGGAATGATTCGGAAGCAGCAGAAGCAGTTGCGCATGCAACTATGAAAACGATTTCAACGTTTGGTAACTCTAAAGCCACAACAGTACTTGGTATAGGAGGGACTCATTACAACGCGAAGTTCACTCGGATGGCGCTGGAAAATGAAATAGCCTTTAGCCACATGATTCCTAAATATGCTATTCCATACATAGATGCAGATATTCTCAGACATTGCGTGGAAAAAACATTAGAGAAGGTTGAATATGCAGTTTTGGACTGGAAAGGAATAAAAAGCGAATACAAATCAAAACTGGCAGAAGCGCTTAAAAAAGCAGATGTTCCATTCAAGAAGGTTTAACACTAAAGAAGACTTTTCAGCAGCAATGTTCATTAAAAGGAGAAAAAGGTTAATAGAAGTGGTCATGTTTATCTATTCTAAACCAACATCTACAGTAACGTTTATATTGTGATTGAAATGTTGAGTGTGCGATGAACCATGGGCTTAAGGTCTTTCCTAGCTCAATGCGTAAGAACATTAAAGCTTGCAATAAAACCAGGAAGAAGCGAGCTTTGGCTATCGATAAAAATATGCTTCCTAGGCATAGGTGCAATCGGACTAGTAGGGTTCGTCATTAAACTACTGTCTTCAGTTGTGCAGCCAGGCTAAACTGTAACTTAGAAGGAAGAAACCCTATGGAGAAAAGCGAAGAAGAAAATCCTACAAAGTTTTTCGCTGTAAAAACAACAACTGGGCAAGAGAAGAATGTAGCTAGACTCGTTGCCGCAAAAATTGAAATGAATAACATACCAATAAAGGCTATTCTTGTGCCTGAAACTCTAAGAGGATACGTCTTCATGGAAGCTGAAGGACCACATTTCATTGAACAAGCCATAACTGGCGTAAGACATGTGCGGTCAAGGGTTCCAGGCATAGTAAATTTTTCTGAGATTGAAAGATACGTCGTTAGAAAACCGGTAATTGAGGAGTTGAGTGAAAACGACATAGTGGAAGTTACAGGTGGACCGTTTAAAGGTATGCGTGCAAAAATAACACGCATTGACAAAGCTAAGGCGGAAGTCACACTCGAATTATTAGAAGCAACCTTCACTTTGCCGATAACGGTTCATTCCGATTACGTCAAGCTTGTGGAAAAAGCAAAAATCGAAAGCGGTGTAACATAAATGGTCGATAAAAAGGTTGTAGAATTACTCATAAGCGGAGGGCAAGTAACAGCCGGACCACCATTAGGTCCAGCTCTCGGTCCATTAGGCGTAAACGTCTTGGCTATTGTGAACAAGATAAATGAGCTTACAAAAGATTATTCTGGAATGAAGGTTCCAGTGAAAGTTACAGTCGATCCTGAAACCAAAGAGTTTGAAGTCAGCGTTGGAACACCCACAGCATCAGCTTTAGTTGTCAGTGAATTAAAAATTGAGAAAGGCTCGGGAACGCCGAGCACGCAAAAAGTTGGAAACCTTACCCTGGAACAAGTCATGCGCATAGCAAAGATTAAGCGTCAAGAGCTTTTGGCAAAAACATTGAAGACCGCTGCCAAAGAAGTTTTGGGAAGCTGTGTTAGTATGGGTGTTACCGTTGAAGACAGAGATCCCCGCGAAGTCCAGAAAGAGATTGATGAAGGCAAGTATGATGAAATATTTAGTAAGAGTGAAGGATAAGAGAATATTTTTATAATTGGGTTCCATTCCCTCATTGGCACGAGGCCTTTAAAATGCCCCTAGATCAGAAAACGATACTAGCTGCAGTTAAAGAAACAAAAGAAAAATCTGAAAAAAGAAAGTTCACTCAATCAATAGAGCTTGTTCTAAACCTGAAAGAGATAGACATGAAATCATCTGAGGGCAAGATTCACGAAGTCATAGAGCTGCCCTATTCCTTGGAAAAACCAAATAAAATCTGTGTTATTGCCTCTGGAGAATTAGCCCTAAAAGCACGAAAGGCTAATGCAGACCATGTCCTTGAAAGGGCAGAACTTGAGGGGTTGGCTGGTAAAAAGCGGGATCTTCGGAAAATTGCTAACGAATATGACTTTTTTATAGCTGAGGCTCCGTTAATGCCTTTGGTAGGTAAAATCTTAGGTCCTGTTTTAGGTCCGAGGGGAAAAATGCCTATGCCTGTTCCACCTGCAGCAGATATTGCAGGTTTGATAGAGAAACATCGTAAAACAATCGTTTTGAGGATGCGTAATCAGCCAATTTTGCAGTGTCGTGTTGGAATGGAAAACATGAATGATGAGGAAATAGCTGAGAATGTTCAGGCGGTTTTAAGGGTTATAGAGGGAAAACTTAAAAAGGGAATGAAAAACATCAAATTCGCCTACCTAAAGACATCAATGGGCAAACCTGTAAAGATTAGACCATAAAAGAGAGGAAAATCAATGCCATCCCAGCAAATTTTGCAAGAAAAAATCAGCGAAGTTGAAGAGATAACACAGTTAATAAAGCAACATAAGGCTATTGGAATCGCTGGCCTACAGAAAGTCAGAGCAGCCCAACTGCAAGAGTTCAAGAAAAACTTAGCAGACAAAGTGTATATGAGAGTTGTAAAGAACACGCTGATGAAGATGGCAATTGAAAACTGCAAAGAAAAACCTGAACTGAAGAAACTTGCGGATCACTTAGCAGGGTCAAACGTTTATCTGTTCACGGATTTGAATCCGTTTAGATTGGCATTGATTCTGGAAAGGGGAAAAGTTAAGACGACAGCTAAGGCGGGTGACATAGCAGCTTTCGATGTGATAGTTCCAGCGGGAAACACTGGACAGGCGCCTGGTCCGATAATTAGTCAGTTGAACGCTGTTGGTTTGCCTACGCGAATTGAGTCTGGGAGCGTATGGGTAAACAAGGATACGCTGGTTGTTAGGAAAGATGAAGTGATTTCTGAGAGACTTGCAAGTGTCTTGTCAAAGCTTGGAATAAAACCTGTTGAAGCTGGGCTTAGCATGAAAGTTGCGTATGACGAAGGTTTGATAATAACCCAAGAGCAACTTCAAATAGATATGGACAGGACCCGAAAAAGTCTCGAAAATTGTTATGCAGATGCCTTCGCTTTGTCGTTAAGCATAGCTTATCCCACGCCTGAAAACTCTGTAATGCTTTTGCAAATTGCCCATCGAGAAGCCTATGCACTTTCCATCAACGTAGCCATACCAACAAAGGAAACAATAGCAGATTTAGTTAGAAAGGCGCATGCTGAGATGTTAAGTTTAAGTAGTAGACTGCCAACCTTAGAGGAAAAGGCTGTGCAAGCTGAAGGGTCTGAAAAAGGTTAAAATAGTTGAATGAAGAGGTGAAAGGGTATGGAATATATTTACGCTGCGATGCTCCTTCACAAAGCTGGAAAAGAGATAAACGAAGAAAACCTAACACAGGTTTTAACAGCGGCGGGAATAAATGCCGATGCAGTCAGAGTCAAAGCATTAGTAGCTTCTTTAGCCGAGGTCAAAATTGACGAAGCAATTAAGTCTGCTCCAACCATGATGTCTGCTCCAGCAGCACCGGCGGCAGCAGCGCCAACAGTAGAAGCCAAGCCGAAAGAAGAGAAGAAAAAGAAGGAAGAGGAAGAAAAGGCAAAGGAAGAAGCGGCGCTTGAAGGACTTGGAGCACTATTCGGTTAATATCTCTTGGCTTTTTGTGCCCATTCTTACTATTTCTTAAGTAGTAGAAATCTAATTGTTACTTAGTTATTTATTAGGCGATTAGCGTTGAAAGCTACTGCTGTAGCGCACCCAATTCAAGGACTAATAAAATATCATGGACTGAAGAAGCCCAAGCAGCGAATCCCTTATCATGATAGCCTATCTGTCTGCATCCAAGCGTTGACCACAAAGACAACTGTTGAAGCGTCAGATTCGTTAAAGAAAAATGAAGTAATAATCAATGGAAAAAAGCCAACTGGAAGAGACAGGGAAAGAGTGGAAATAGTTCTTAACAAGCTGAAGAAGTTGGCAAGATTTTCAGGCAACTGTAAAGTGGTCTCTGAAAACAGTCTTAAAACTGGTAAGGGTTTGGGATTTTCTGCTTCAGGTTTTGCGGCTCTAGGCTTGGCTGCATCTGAAGCTCTTAATCTTAGCCTTGATGCGGTTTCGCTTTCTGAAATTGTGCGGTTGGGAGCGGGTTCTTCCACGAGAAGCTTGGCTGGAGGCTTTGCTATATGGTATGCCAACAAGAATGGGCGGTCTTATGCTGAGAAGTTGAATGCGCCAGAACGCGCTAATTTCTCGATGGTTATTGTGCCGATTCATTCTGATGTGAAGACCGATGAGGCTCATGCTGAAGTGCTTAGCTCTCCTCTTTTTAAGGCAAGGTTGAGAAATGTTCAAGGTTTACTTGATGTAATGAAGGAAGCTATTAAAAAAGGAGACACTGCTACGATAGGACGGATTGCTGAAGAGGACACGTTGAATCTTCATGCAATAACGATGACTGGCAAATCTCGTCTGGTGCTTTGGGAGCCAGAGACAGTTCGCATCATAAAGGAAATCATTGGGATGAGAGAGGAAGGAATTTCGGCATGGTATTCAATCGACACTGGACCATCAGTCTTCATCAACACATATACAAGAAATTCTGAAACAATAGCTAAACGCCTTCGTGAAATAGGATTCAGAGATGTCATCATCAGCGGAGTAGGTAGAAAACCATTCCTAACCAGCAACAATCTCTTTTAGGTTGCTAGTTTGTGTTTTGGGGATTTAGGATGGGTTTGTTGAGTATGTGTAGGGCTTTTAGGAGTGCTTGCGTTTTTGGATTTTCTATGTTTAGTTCTATCATTTTTATGTGTCCATAATGTTTGGTTTTGATGATGTCTTCCTTCTCTAGTATTTGGAGGTTGCGGTTTACTTGGTTGTAGGTGCTGTTGATGATGCGGATAAGGTTTGTTACGTGAGTCATTTTGGTCCTTGAGAGAGCTAGGAGTATTTTTTGTCTGCAGGAGGAAGCGATAATCTGCTCCAGCTTCAGGTGTGAACCGCCAATTATTCTTTAGGTATCCGAATCTTTTAAAGATAATGAAAAGGTTGGAAGAGGAGAGTTCAGTTAAAGTGATTCTTTACATAAGTGTCTTCACTTTAACTCATCTCTGTCTTTAGGAAATATTTCCTACCCGTTTTAAGCGCTCAAATGCAAAGACAAGTTTTGTAAAAATGTGAAAGGAGGTGAACTGTTTGAAAATGAATAAAGAGTTTGTGGCATTAACTTTAGCTGTGATTATTCTTGTATCTACGCTTTTAGTTCATTTGCCTTTGGTTTCTGCTGCTTTCACTGTTGGGGAGCATTGTATGCCGCCGGATTCTGATTTGGAGCCTGTATGTGCATTGAAAACAATGGTTAATGGATACTTCTATATTCCTAACTATGATGTTGATGTCTTGAAAGTTGAGTTCTTGTTTGATGATTCTGGTCTTGTGGGAGACCAGATTGGTGGCGCTTCGCCTTATCCAACTATATGCCAATGGCCTGATAATATAACGGATGGACAAGATTACCAGTTTGTTAAGGGTCGAGTTGGGGAGTATGAAGGTAGCGCAAGATGGAATTACATGACAGATGTTAACGGAGACACAGTAATTGATGGAACGGATTATCAAATAGTCAAAAGAAATCTTTTCCACAGTGGAAACTACATTTACGATTTAGCAGGTGTTACTGTCGTCTTCAACACGGGTTATGAAGCTACGCCAGACGATGGTAACATAACTATTCCTGATGGGGCGAGAAGCTTCAACGTTTCCAGAAATGGCAGTCCCATAGGTGCGATGATAACCTTCTGGGGTACGCGTACGCCTCCTATAGCATATTCCACCACGTTTGAGTTCAAGGCTCCCACACCGAATGCAAGCGATTTAGACAAGGAGGTTTGGTACTACGTCTTGGCGAGAGTATACGTACCCTCGGAGCTTTCTAGGCAAAGCTTCTATTTTGTTGCAACTGCAAACGACGCCTTTGGCGTCCAAAACGTTAAGCTGAACGCTTACTCGAAGGCTGGAAGCGGAAACCCAGTCAACATTGGCCTTGGAACCCTCTACAGCGGCTTCCACCTTTTGGAGTTTGAGTTCGTTGACTATGCTGGCAGCGGCTCAATCAACTTCCACGTAGCAACGGCAAACGGCACATACGCATGGCTTGACAGATTCCATGTATACGTACCAAACTACAGTGACAATACTTACAGATACAACGTGACAACGACTACATGGTGTTCTATGAAGGATGACTATTTTCTGATAGGGTATGCTGACGACTTTATAGATGATGTTTGCGTTGACGGTTTAGTTTGGCAGGATTGGATGTGGGACATGGGCGAATATGGCACAATCTACGCTTGGGGAGACGGATTCTGCTATCCACTCGGCAATCTGGAAAATAACACTGGCTTAAATGCATATACTCTCAATTTCAAGTTCGGAGAAATATGGGGTTCAGGACTGCTGGACCTTC
Organism: uncultured Candidatus Bathyarchaeia archaeon; assembly: GCA_964477645.1. Taxonomy (GTDB): domain Archaea; phylum Thermoproteota; class Bathyarchaeia; order Bathyarchaeales; family Bathycorpusculaceae; genus CAYZEP01. The sequence continues at coordinate 12,807 of CAYZEP010000009.1, forward strand.
AATATGTTTCATGGACAAAACAGCAAGACAGAATTTGGCGACCAAGATTTTATGCAGAATCTGATGTAAACATAGGACAAACTAATTATAATGCTCAGATAACCGAGAAAAAACTCTATGGTGGGTCCCAATAGTACATGGAAGCAGGTGTGTCAAAAAGATATATAACAACAATTCAAGAATTTGTATGGACAGAAGATCGGAGCAGACATCCAGAATTTGAGCATATGTTTTATGGTGCTAGAGTTCGTCTGGAAACAGGTATTGGTTGGTTACCTTTGACAACTCGTGAATTTGCCGATTTTGGAATTATGTTGAACCTTACATACGTGGATTCAGGCGGCTATAATCCTTTCAGAGGAATAGACCTTTACGACTGTCATTTGGATGTCTATACACCAGAATCGCTGAACATTATAGGTATAGAGTTTGTAGGTGAAGGTCAAAGCAAGGTCTCTGCAGAACTGCTAGGATGGAAGGTGGTGGAAGCGGTAGCTGCGGGTTTAATCGTCTATGAGGCTTCTACCTCTCCCATGGGAGCTATTGTTTCAATCATTCTCACGCAAAGTTTTGATGCAACATTTGACTATAGCCTTGACCAAATGGAAGAGGATGCTCATGACCAAGGAGGAAATTCGACACATCGTACCTTTGGCTATCATCCTATATGGTTGCCCACTGGATGGATATACGGACCGCTATGTCCCGTCGAGAATGTTGGTGAATCCAAAAGTCACCTTATGTTCATAAGACTGAATCCAATGGCTGAGAAACACTGTGGTGCCGTGAAACTAGTCTTACATGGTCGGGTCTCTTTTGATAATGGCTACTGGGATTACGCGAATTTCGAAACAGCTATAATCTTCCCGTGGTTCTTACCTTAGAAGGAGTTACCAATGGCATACTTAGGCGCTATAGCTCGTCGCAGAGTAGAGTGGAATAAGGTCATGAAAAAACTTCGAGAGGCAGAAGCAGAGTGTTCAGACAACGATGCAAACAACAAAGCAGTGTTCCCAGAAAAAGCTGGCATTACAAAGAACGAGCAGAAATGGCTTGATGACTTAATCAAACATGGTAAAGTAAAGAAACTCGCGGACGGAAGAGTTTACATACCCATTAATTGCTAACTTCTTACAATGACAACAAATAACCTCTCTTTTTTCTAAGCTGTCAAAGCAAGAAAATAACTTTGCCCATATGCAAAAGAGTTCATATTTTTCAATTTGAGACCTTGTTCACTTTGCAGTGCTAGTCTCCAGGTTTCAATAGGTTCGAGAATTCTACTTGTTCTTTCGCCTTTTCCCCATCAATGTTGGTGGAGTTACGGTGGACTTGCATGGTCGACTTTGGCTACCATTCTTCTACAAAAATCCTGAAACCGAGTATGGAACATGGCTACCAATAGATATAGAAATATGCACGGTATTTCCTGTATTCATAGAAGACTAAGAGGCTGCAAAAATGGAAATAGTGGCGGCTCTATTAGGAGATGAACGACATTGCTTAGAAAGGCTTAAAAGAGCAAATGCGACCTCACAAGAAAGTGCAGTTAAACCAGAAGAAGCTGGAATATCTGGGTTCTCTCTCGAAAGGGCTCTTCAAAGACTGATTAAGCGTGGGAAAGTGAAGAAAACCGAAGACGGTCGCTATTACGTAGAATGCGAAGACAAAAAACACTGTTAAACCTGATGCTTCCCCTTTTTTATTTGTTCGAAGCTTTTGGGCATAAATCAATTAAGTTACAGTATTCCATGGTTCTTAAGGGTATAGCGGAATGGTAGAGTTTGGTCCATATTATCTTAGGCGACAGCAATAAAAAGAATTAAAGAGGCAGGAGCCATATCCGAAGAGACTGCGAAAACAAGTAAGGAACTAGGTATGGACAAATCATTCCTTAAATGGTTAGCGTTTGTGAAAGATATCAAAAAGACGAAAAATGGTCGCTATTACGTTCCATGTGAAGAAGAGAAATAATTTCCCCTCTTTTCTCCAAATGTTTAAAAGCTTACTCAATTCCCTTTCTAATATTTTAGTTTTTTCCATAGCACCAATGGCAGCCATCCGCATATAATCATCAAAGTGCCTGGAAAAACTCCTAACCTGTAGCTCAATATGAAAGCTTCGAAAACAAAAAAAGAAACAGTCATCGCAATAACCGACAAAATTGCAAAATCTCTACCATATTTTCTATAAGTTTGTATGGCAAGCAGTCCGGCAAAGAAGAAATCGCCCAAACCAAGACCCATATAAAGCGTGCCCAAATCAGTCACAATTGCAGGGACAGTTGGCACCGAAACAAGCACTGGAAGCCTAAGACCTGAAACATGACTTACCGCAGACACCATCGAACCAGTGACCAAAACCAGAATTACGTCAATAACCGTGAGTAATCCAACAAAAATAAGCGCTGTTTTCCATGTGAATAGGCTTCCCAAGTAGAGAATGATTAAAACTGCGAAGACTATTCCATACAAATCCAACAAATAGGGAAACCATATAGGGGTTCTGCTGAAAAACAAGTATAGGCATAGAAATAATGCTGGCGGTAAAACCGCCAAATACCATCTTTCACTCGTTTCAACTCTATTTTGTTCATAGAGAAATGCCACAAATGCAAAGCCAAAAAGACAGAAGAAGGCTAAAGCTCCATAACCAACAGTAACATCCGCACCAAAACTGAATAAGCTAATTGCGCCTGCTAAAAACCCAACTACAAGAAACGCTATACAGAAAAGTTTAGCCTGGGCTTTTTTGAAATCCGAAAAGAGATACGTAAATATGAAAAGCAGCATGGAATAGGCAAAGAGAAAGATTGCCATAACACCTATCTGCGGAACAAAGACTATAAGAAATATCGTCACGCTTATGGTAGCCACAAGCAAAACAACATCCCGAACACGGAGTTCCCTCTCCTCCAAAACACCCTTCAACTTTCCCTCAACTTTTTTCTCTAAAAACATAGCCACTACAGTAACCATGAAAAGCGTCAAAGGCATAGCAATGTCGAAATTCATACACGCACATAAACAAAACGAACATTTAAACCTTAAAAACGAAATTGCATATTCAAAATAGCCAAAGAAGCAATAAGCGCTTCTTCCGTTCGTACAGTTTCTGTTCCCTGCAGTGGAATGGTGTTAACAACAAAATCTGCGATATCGCATAAGCCTAATCCCTCACATTTGACTATTTCATGTAATCCTTGAGATGGTGCTCCAAAAGCTATGAGAATAGTTTTTGCCTTTTTCCATTTTTCAGTCATCTCTTTAACAACGTTAGCAAGTGGAACACCATATTTAGAAGTGGCAACAGTTAAATCAAAACCCCTATTTTTCAAAATCTTTCCGAGAGGATGAGTTTCCACGGTGACTATGTAGCCCCAATACTCTGGTATCTCACCACGGTTAACCAGCTCAGCCTCAACATGCTTGTCAATTTTTGCAATTTTCACCGTAACCCGCTTGCCCATGGGCAACTGCTCATTTAAGATTAATGCAGGTTGCTCAACACCAATCTCTACGAGCGCACCTTCCCTTGTTTTGGACAAGACTACGCCTTCTCGGTATTCGCCTATCTTCAGTTTTTTCTTCCAGCGATTTAGCGGATGATGCGGCGTCCTCAATGGCGGAAGTATACCAGCATACTGCAACTCTGGCTTAAGCCTGAAAAGACTCTTCCGCAAATACTGTGGCGTCTCGATATAAGCAAGTAAACTGGCAACCAAATCACTTTCCGTTCTTTGATCTGCGTCGGGATTGTCTGGATAAATTATGATTTCATCAACCCTAAAAATCGCGGCTGCTCTTCCAATCAACCCTATCTTCGAGGTTTTCTCTCGCAAATGCGGCGTGTCAGAAACAACAGAAGCAGGTACGGCTATAGAGAGTTTCTTTTCGCGCAAACTTGTTTTTCCGCCTTCTTGATTAGAAACTGTTTTCCACTCATAAAAATCTTAAACAAAAAAATGATGCTGAGAGCAACTTTACTCATTTTCTTGTGGGGTCAATCAAGAATTTCGAGCAGCTCCATCAAGGATGATATCTCATAATCTATTTTCAAATTCAAACTATTTTTTTCCTGTTTTCGATTAAGCCAAACACACTTAATTCCTGCATTTATCGCTCCCATAACGTCATCTTGCAATGAATCGCCGACATGAAGCAATTCGTTATTTGCACATTCAGCTTTTTTCAGTGCAATCTGAAATATTCTCGGGTCGGGTTTTTCAATACCGCAATCTTTCGAAAATATAAGAAATCGAAAAATGTTCTTCAAGCCGCATTGCTTTGGATAACCAGTTCCATTTGAAACTATTCCAATAGTGTATTTAGTTCGTAACTTATTAAGTGTGGGAAGAACGTCGTCAAAAAATTTAACGTCTTCAAAGCGATGTTTAAAAAACAATGAATTGAGGTGAGAAGCTAAAGCATCATTTGGTCTGCCAACCTCTCTGAGAGTTTGTCGAAAAGCCTCTAACCGAACTTTTTCCAAATCTGTAACCTTGCCCTTCAATTCATTAGCCACTCTGTTTCTGATTTCTATCATTTTCTCAACATCAAGCATTCCAGCCGCAGTTGAGTCAAATGTTCTGAGTTCCTCTAAAACGTGACGAAGCGAACGACGCATGACTTCTTCAAAATCCCATAGAGTTCCATCTAAGTCAAAAGAGACAGCTTTTATTCCAACGAGTTTATTCACTGATCATCTCTCTCTAGCACGTTAAGTTGTAAATTTTATTAACGACTTGATTCAGATAAAAATATCGTTATTTAAAGAACTCGCGCTCGATTACATGTTATTGTAGGTTGATTAGAAGGTAATGAGAGTGAAAAGATGGTGAAATCAATTTTGAACAATCCCAATAAAATTAAACTAATCGACAAACATGATATGCTTTCTTTCTGTGTTGAAGCTCCCAGACATTACGAAAAAGCAGCGAAACTAGCCAAAACTGTCACATTCAAATATCCTAAACCCAAAACAATTATTGTCGCTGGCATGGGTGGCTCCGCCATTGGAGGCGAGCTTCTAAAAGACTGGGCTAGAGACAAAATAGCCGTTCCCATAGAAGTTTGCAGAGAATACTCCTTACCTGCATATACAGACAACAAAACTCTAGTGTTTGTCGTAAGCTATTCTGGGGAAACCGAAGAATCACTAAGTGCATTTCTAGATGCCATTAAGCGGAAATGCATGACTGTTTGCATAAGCTCCGGTGGGATGCTACACGAATTTGCTGAAAAACTAAATGTTCCCCATCTACGCGTTCCTTCAGGAATGGCTCCACGCGCAACTCTTCCATATCTGTTTATACCCTTACCTGTATTGTTAGAGAAAATAGGCTTAGTCTCTAATGTCGCTCCAGAAATTTCTGAAACCATCAGAATTTTAAGGCAAGTCAGCGATTCAAATGCGCCTGAAATTTTAATCAATGAGAACTTTTCTAAGAAATTGGCATCAGACATTTGTGGTACAGTTCCAGTAGTTTATGGGTTTGGGATTCATCGTGCTGTTGCTCAACGTTTTAAGACGCAGTTCAATGAGAACAGTAAGGTTCCAGCGAAATGGGAGTTTTTCCCTGAGCTTAATCACAACGAGATTGTCGGTTGGGAAGGAGCAGCGAAGTTAGCAAAACATTTTTCAGTAATTTTCATTCGAGACGATGATGAGTCGAAAGCGATGCGACAAAGAATTGAAGCTACGAAAGAGTTGATATGCAAAGAGTCAGTGAAAGTTTTTGAGGTTCAATGCCTTGGCAAAAGCATGCTGGCAAGAATGTCGTCCGTCATCTGCACTGGAGACTTTACAAGCGTGTATCTGGCTGTTTTACGAGGAATAGATCCCACGCCGGTCAGAACGATAGCTTTGTTGAAGGAGAAGATGAAGCAGAGCGGAGTGAAAGAGAAAGTAGTACGTGAACTAAAAAGATACGCTGCAAGATAATGCTTAACTTATGCTTTTTCTATGGTGAATTCAGCGAACATTTCTTCGGCAGCTTCAAGTGACACTAATTGAGGCGGATGTTTGAAGGCATAAGCACAAATTGGCAGTATCGCCCCTTTCAGTTTCCTATCTAAGGCAATTTTAGCAGCCCTTATCACGTCAAATAGGACGGCGCCAGCATTCGGTGCATCCACTGTTGAAAGCTTCAAATCAATTTGCATAGGCGTTTTGCAGAAGTATAACCCCCTAATCCAAAAGTAGCTGTCACGTTTATTCTCCAAAAAATCCACATAATCTGTTGAGCCAGCCACAACTTCAGCCTTGTAGGGCAGAGCGGCTTCAACAGACTTTGTTTTCACAGTTCTTTTAACGTCTCTCGTTCTTTCCAGTGTATCAAGGGATTCTGTTCCTCCTCCGACATCAAGCTGATAGGTTTCGGTTATTCGAACGCCATGCATCGAAAGCAGTCTAAGCAACGTCTTATGCAGCGTAGTTGCGCCCACCTGGTCGATTAGGTCATCACCTACAAGTGGCAATTCAACCTCCTCGAAACGTTTAGCCCACGCAGCATCGCTTGCAATAAAATTAGGCGTAGCATTCACAAAGGCACAGCCAGCAATTAACGCCTGTTCAGCATACCATTGAGAAGCTTTCACAGCTCCGCTCGGAAGCAAATCAAGCACAATTTCTGTTCCTGTTTCTTTCAGGGTTTTCGCGATGTTTGCTTCGGGCATGCTGCTTATTTGCACGATTTTCCGTGTGTATTCACCCACACCATCCATGACTGGGCCTTTATGCACAATGACGTTACTTGCTGGAACATCGATTAATTTTGGAGCATTATTTGGCTGTGCAAAAATGGCTTCACACAAGTCTTTTCCAACTTTTCGGTTGTCAATATCGAAGGCTGCAACGATTTCAATGTCTCTTGGGTAGAAGCCGCCTAGATGGAGGTGGCGCAACCCGATGTTTTCTTCCTCTTTTTCGCTGTGGCTATAATATTGTAGGCCTTGAATGAGGGCTGATGCACAGTTTCCAACACCAAATAATGCAACTTTGATCTTCGGCAAATTTAACACCTTATTGGTTTTTCTTATCTACGATTGCCTTATAAAATGCTACGTTGCCATATGCCTAACTGGAGATTACCGAAAAATGAAGGCTTGGTTAGATGTGCATTATTTTAGTAAGCCTTAAAGTCTTTAAACATTAATTTTAAAGAGGCTGAACAAAATTGACAGATGAAACCAAAACCCCTGACAAGTTCACGATAATTAACGAGTTAGCGCGCCGGCGAGGCTTCTTTTGGCAATCGTACGAAATATATGGCGGCGCGGCCGGTTTTGCAACCTATGGTCCCTTAGGTGCAAAATTAAAGCAGAATATTGAAAGGAAACTTAGAGAGCTTTTCGTGAACAAACTTGGAATTTTAGAAGTGGAATCGCCCATAATCTCTCCAAGCAAGATTTTTGAAGCTTCGGGTCACGTCAACCATTTTAAAGAACCCTTGGTTGAGTGCTTAAAATGCAAGAAAAGGTTCCGTGCAGATCATCTACTTCAAGAATTCGCGAAAATCAGCGAATCGGAAGCCGAAAAACTGAGCCTAAAAGAACTAAAAGAGGCTGTTAAAAAGCACAATGTTCGCTGCCCAGAATGCGGCGGTACTTTCGGTGACCCAAAACAATTCTTAACAATGTTTAAAACCATCATAGGTCCGTATTCAGAAGCAGTTGGCTACGGGAGACCTGAAGCTGCTCAAGGAATTTTTGTAGAGTTCAAGCGTCTATACGAAATGGCACGGGAGAAACTTCCCTTTGGTGTTTTGCAAATAGGCCACGCTTTAAGGAATGAGATTTCGCCAAGACAGAGCCTAATAAGATTAAGAGAATTCACAATAGCAGATTTAGAGTTCTTCTTCGATCCGGAAGAACCAAACTGTTTTCTCCTAAATGATGTTCAAAGTGAAACATTGCACGTTCTTTTAGCTGAGAATAAGCTCAGAGGTTCGGAGAAAATCACCGATGTAACGGTGAAAGAAGCATTAAAGAAAGGTTACATTAAGGCCGAGTGGCAAGCAGTTCTCATGGCATTAGCCAAAAAATTACTGATTGAGTTAGGTGTTCCAGCTGAAAAACAACGCTTCATCGAAAAACTTCCTTGGGAAAGAGCCCATTACTCACTTCAAAGCTTTGATCAACAAGTTTATGTTGAACGTTGGGGCTGGGTGGAAGTTTCCGGGCACGCTTATAGAACAGATTATGATTTGAAACAGCACATGGAATTCAGTGGCGAAGACATGCACGTTTTTAAAGAATACGAAAAACCCATTGAAGGAGAACAGCTTATCATAAGGCCTATAATGGCTAAACTCGGCCCGATATTCAAGACAGAGGCTGCAAAAGTTGCAGATATGCTTTCAAAAGTTGGTCCAAAGGAAGTTGAAGCTTCATTCAAGAAAAGCGGCTACTACACGCTTGGAAAACTCAAGATTCTGCCAGAGCATGTGGAAATTATCCATCAAAAGGTTGTGGAACGTGGAAAACGGTTCATCCCCCACGTTGTTGAACCAAGTTTCGGCTCAGACAGGCTTCTTTACGTAGCTCTTGAATATGCTTACCATGCTAAGGATGACAGAGCAATGCTAAGTTTCCCAAGAGATATTGCGCCATTACAGGTTGGTGTTTATCCTCTCGTAAGCAAGGATGGATTGCCAGAAAAAGCATTGGAATTGCATAAAATTATGCTTGATGAAAGCTTTTTAGCAGAATATGATGAGGCAGGATCCATTGGCAGGCGATACGCCCGCGCAGACGAAATTGGCATACCCTTGGGCATAACGGTGGATTATGAAACACTCAGCGACAACACTGTTACCATCCGCGACCGTGACTCATGGAAACAAGTCAGAACCTCAATTGAAGATTTACCAGAGCTTTTACACAAGTATTTTAGAGGAAAAATCAATTTTGAGGATTTAGGCAAGCCATTTGAAAGCTGAGTTTTCGCTACCTTTTTTAACACTTCAGCATATCTAATGTTAGAAAAATTAGCCCTGTTTTGTGGGCGGGAAAAGACTTGGTGCTTCCAGCAGAAACTGAAGAACGTGTGAAACGAAGAGCTTTGAGTATTTGCCTAGATCACCTTAGAAAGGTCTTGGACGTAGCCAGAAAGGTTCCTCAAATGATAGATTACTTCATAAAAAATGAGAAGGAAAAAACAAGGCAACTTTTTAATGAGATTAGAAGCTGTGAGGATGAGGTTGACAAGGCTAGACGGCTGGTTTCGCAAGAACTGGCTGAAATAGGGGCTATTTTGCTCAGCAGAGAAGACTTTCTGAGGTTTACGAACTTGACAGGTGAAATTGCGGATTTCTCTGAAGGTATAGCTTTCCGTCTAGTTGAAATAATGGAGCATAACTGGAATGTGCCAATGGATATAAAGAAGGACTTGTTGAAGTTTTCAGAGGCTGTTTTGGATACTATGCTTAGACTTAGGGAGACAATGATGGTTCTTAGCTATGGCTCAGTTAAAGTAATGGAAAAAGCTAAGGACGTTGAAGTTGCTGAACGGGTTGTTGATGAGCTTTACCGCGAGCTCGAAATAAGACTCCTCGACAGCAAAATTGACTTTCCAGCTCTGATTCTCCTAAGGGATATTCTGCAACTTCTGGAGGATTCAGCAGACAAAGCTGAAGATGCTGCTGACGCGGCCCGCATCCTATCCCTAATTATGTGAAGGCGAAAAGTCAAAATGCCTAAGAAAATCGAAGTAGAATTTATTGAAAACTTCCTAGTCGTATGGAATCCAACAGAAGGCTCAGACCTTTACAGAACAGGCTTTTATGGGAAACCCTTAGGAATCCCCAAACCAAAAATCCCAGAATTTAATGTCCCCCTGATTCTGGATTTAATGGAAGGCTTGTATTTAACTGAAAAAAGAATTATAACCGTTCGTGAGGGTTCTGAAAAGAAGAAGGTTGGCCTTAAAAAGCTTCTCCAAAAAGCAAGGCAATTATATGAAGAATTCGATGAGAAGTATGCTGTTTACAAGGATTTACGTGATAGTGGATTGATCGTTACGCCGGGAATAAAGTTTGGATGCGACTTTGCTGTTTACAAGCATGGACCAGGCATTGAGCATGCACCATACATGGTTTCGGTGAAAAAAGCCAAATCTGAGATAACAGCCACAGAAATTGTTAAAGCTGGAAGACTTGCAACAACCGTGAGAAAAAGATTCATCATCGCAGTGCCAGACCTAGAAAAAGAAAGAATAAGATATTTAATATTCAAGTGGTTTAAGGCGTAAATACTTCTTCGTCACAACGAAGTAGTTTTAAAGGAGGAGATTTTCTGTTGGAACTAAAGCAAATTTTGAAATGCAGAGAGACTTTGATCGAAAATTGGGATGGAACATCTAGAGAAGTGTCGCACGCCTGAAGATGCCTTGAAGTTTATGGAGCATTTTGTGCTTGTGATGGTTGAGGAATTAGGCGAAATTTCAAGAATTCGAAAGCAACACTATCGGGACAAGCAGGGTCTTGCAGTTGAAGAATTAAAGCATGAACTTATAGATGTTTTCGTCTATTTTATGCAGGCATGCATGGCTTTGAACATGGATTTGGAAAAGGATTATCTGGAGAAAATGAAATACAACGAAAAACGATTCATTCATAAAAGTGAGGAGTAACCAAGTCTATTGATGCTTCTCTAAAATAATCTTTAGTAACTCTTCTTCTAGTGTGGGTTCCCGTGGGTTCTCAATTATTTCTCCAATCTTCCTGCCTTCTTTGTCAAACACCATTATGATTGGAATTTTGTCAACGTTAAATGTTTCCGCCTCTGGTGGTGAAGGTGGAATTCTCCATTTTCTAGTGTGGCTTAACGGATCTTTCTTTAAGCCACCGAAGATTCTGACTTCTAAACCTGTGGCTTCAGATACTAGGGCTAAAACTGGAATGTTTGTAGCGCAATCTTTGCACCATTCTGCTGAAAAGGCAACTATTACATAGTTGTTTACGAATTTTTTAAGTTGGCTTATTGCTTCTTGTTTTAACTGGTATGTCTGTTTTCTTGTTAAGAATTTCTGGTGAAACGGTTCTTCAAGGCTGTTAATATACTGGCTCACTGGAATTGTTTTTGTTATAGTTTCCAATAAGTTAATTTTCATTTTTTAGCCTAGCATCAATGTCTGATTTTTGAATTCGCCTCTCACGTATTGATGTGGATAAATTTTTGTTTCTGTCAGTTTGCAACCTTCCACAATCGTCACGTCATCAGCAATGACTGAAACTGAATCTATTTTAGTCTGTTTTCTTGGGCTTGAAAGGATTGTTACGTGCCTTCCTATGATACTTTCTTTTATTTCAGCCCTTTCCTCGATTATAACTCTGTCCATGACTGCAGAATTTTCTATCACGACATCCTTACCAATTGTCGTGTAGTTGTCGATACATGAATTCGCTATTCTTACACCATCGCTTATTTTGCAGTGCCTTCCAATGAGAACTGAACCTTCGACTTCTATTTTTCCCTCATTAATTTTTCTTATGATTTCTTTTCTTCTTTTTAGTGATTCAGAACTTTCTCCTTGAACCCATATTCTTGCTTCTTCGTTTATTCTTCCGCCAAAATCTGTTAACGAGGAGAAGCGACCGTTAAGCATGTCATGCATTGCTTCCAAATAATGCTTGGGAGTGCCAACATCGTACCACCTTCCTCTTAAGGTGTACCCATACACTGGCCTTCCAGTTTTTATCAAGTAAGGAATGAAATCGAAACCAAAATCCAGCCGATGAGTTTCCTTAGCTAGTTGTTTGACTCCCTTTTCCTTGAATATTTTCTTTATTTCTGGTGAAACCATGTATAAGCCTGTGTTTGCAAGGTTTGATGGTGCATCTTTAGGTGCTGGTTTTTCAACAAATCTGGCGATTCTCTTGTCTTTGTTTATGTCAGCTATCCCAAAGCCTTCAACGTTTTCTACCTCTCTAAGGGCTATGGTCATTACGGCTCCTTTCTTTTGGTGGAATTCCACAAGCTCCTTCAAGTTTACATCAAAAATGTTGTCACCTTGCACTGCGAAAACGGGATCCCTCACGCTGTAATATTCCATGTTTATCCTTGCAGAATCTGCGCTGCCGAGGTCACCAAAGTTTGGTTGGTATTTTATGTGGACGCGGGGGCTTATTCCATATCTTGAGGAAAACCCGTATCCCGATTCAAAATAGTCATGTAAGTCTCTATAGTTTGTGTAGCCTTTCACTCCGAAGATGAAGTTTCTAATGCCCTGACATGCAAGAGATAATAACGAAAACTCTATCATTGGTCGGTTTAATAGACGAATGCAAGCCTTGCTCGTTTCTTCTGTGAGTGGAAGCAGACGTTTTGCTTTTCCTCCGACTGGAATTATCACTCTTAACCTATCAGGTGCATAATTGTCGCCCAAAAGCTGTCACCGACAAACTTTACAATGACTTATTTGCATTAAACGTATTAAACTTTCTAATCTAATCGCGAATTTTATAACTTACCTCAATGAAAATGTTATGCATTATTGCAAGGTTCGAATAATTATGAATAACGTGAGCGGGTATGTTCGCTTAATGCGTCCCATAAATTGTCTAATGATGGGTTTTGCTGTTATAGTCGGGGCAGTGCTTGTCAACCCACAGTTTTCAAGTGCTCTTTGGCTGAACCTTTTTTGCGGTTTCGTTACCGGCTTTGTTTTAACCGCTGCCTCCATGACTATAAACGACTATTATGACAGGGAAATTGACGCTATAAATGAGCCAAAGCGTCCTATTCCAAGCGGCTTAATAGAGCCAAAAGAAGCGCTAGTATTTGCCTTTGTCCTCACGGCAATAGGCTTCGCGGCTGCATATTTAACGAGTCTTTTCTGTTTTTTGATAGCGGTAATTGCATGGATTGTCTTTGTGACTTACACTACTGTTGGAAAACGCAGTGGACTGCCCGGTAATTTTCTCGTGAGCATATGCGTTTCAATACCCTTAATTTATGGTAACTATGCAATTACTGACACAATTGAACCGAACGTTGTGATTTTTGCTTCCATGGCTTTTCTTTCCATTACTGGCAGAGAAATTACTAAAGGAATCGTGGATGTTAAAGGCGATAAAGTGCAAAATGTGAAAACCTTGGCGGTGCGCTATGGAGAGAAAACAGCCGCTGTAGTAGCTGCATTTTTTTATGTTTCCGCGGTTTTGTTAAGCCCAATACCGTGGCTTCTGAAACTTGTTTCTTGGTGGTTTGTTCCTTTAGTAGCTATGACTGATTTTGGGCTCGTTGCTTCTTCTTTTATGCTTCTTAACGACTATTCGAGGGAAAATGCTAGAAAAGTTAAGAACATTGTTCTCTTATGGCTTATTGTCGGATTGTTGGCATTTTTTATTGGTGCCATAGAGTGAAACACCTTTGTTTATCGAAGAAGTTTTGTAACTTTTATGTAAAACAGCGTAAATTTAATGATTCTTCGTTGTTCTTGATTATGCAGAGTTTGGTTCCATGTGGACTGTTACAATCGTCTCCGCAAAATGTCTCTCTATGTTTCCTTCAATTTGTGAAGCAATTCTATGAGCGTCTTTTATTGAAATTTGTTTGGTGAAACAACAGTCCATGTTTATGTAACGCTTTTTTTCAACAACATAAGTCACTATTCTCTTTATTCTAAAAGTTTGTCGAAAGTTCTCCGTTGTTTCATGAGTTATCCTTCTTATTTCGTCTTCATCTACCACTGCACCTCTTCGTAGCTCAGCACTATAAGGTTCTATGTGAACTGTCAAGTTTTCGATGTTGCTTATTTTTTCATTTATTTTATTTTCAATTTTTTCCGCTATCTCGTGAGCTTCTTGAACTGATAGTTTTGGGTCTACTCGTGCATGTAATGTTATGTAGAGTTTACCTTCTGTGTAGGCCGCGTTTATTTCGTGAGCTTCTTTGACACCGCTCACTTCGGTGGCGAGTTTTTCAATAAGTTTTTTTGTAGGCATTTCTTGTGTTCCAGAAGGTTCAATGTGAAACGTAATTTCGGCGTTTCCAAGCGTGTTTTTTATGTTTTCCTCTATTTTTGTTGTTGTTTCGTGGGCTTCTTCAAGGCTCATGTAATCGGGAACTTTAAGCGTTGCCTCAACGAAAAATTTTTCACCCGACTTTCTAACCTTCAGATTTTCACATTTATAGGCACCTTTTGTGCCCGTTATTTCACTTTGAATTTTCCTTACAACATCCCTTGATACTGCATCACTTAACTCCATTCCGCTACTCCAAAGTAATTTAACACTTAAGTAGTTTATTATGGCACTCAAAACCAAAGAGGCTAACGCATCACCATAGTAGAATCCCATAATTGCCAGCCCAAATCCAAGAAATGCGATGAGCGTAGACCCTAAATCTGCCAAAGCATGGTAAAACCCTGCTTTCAATGTAACACTTTCATATACTGTCCTGTGAAGTATTCCAACCCTTAAAATGTCTATGCAGAACGTGTAGGCTATAGCCATGAAACCAGCAAATTCCCACTCAGAAACGATATAGGATTTATTCTCTAATAGTCTTAAAACAGATTCTATTGTTAAAAGAAGCGCTGTGCCCAAGAGTATTATTCCACCTGTCAGTCCTCCTATGGATTCGATTTTTTCATGCCCATACATATGTTCTTCATCTGGCGGTTTGAGAGAAGCGCGAGTTGCAATTAATAACACAAACATTGATACAGTGTCAAGTAATGCATGAGCGCCGTCGCTCAAAATTGCTAGGCTTCCCACCACAAGACCCAAAGTAACTTCTACAATAACCACGCTGGTTATGGCGATTAGCGAAATTTTTAAGGTGCTCAGCTTAGACATGCCTTTTTGTGCATTATGCATTATTTCTTCGAATAAACTGCTAAGAATCAGGGATTTAAGAATTATGTGACTATTTTTTTATAATATTTAGTTTAGACTGCAAATGATCGGTTTTAGCTAAGCTTTCATGATAACATGATTAATCTTGAAAAAATACTTTAATTAAAAACAAAAACATTAAAAATGAAAACTGCGTATGATATTTGGGTGCTAAGAGTGCAAGGTGAACGCTTTAACTTTGCCTGAATCTCCTGAGCTTTCTTTCGGGTTTATAAGTTTCTATCTCATAGAAGTTTTGAAGAAGGTGTTCGTTGATGAGCATTAGCGATGTCTTAAGCGGAAAGCTAACAGAGAAAGAAGTTGAAATAAAGGGCTGGGTAGTCACAAAACGCTCAAGCGGCGGAGTTCAGTTCTTGGCTATAAGAGACGGAACTGGAACGATACAGTCTACCATTCATAAAGATGAAGTTACTGAAAAAGTCTTCCAAGACGCAGACAAGCTAACGCAAGAATCTTCCGTTATAATTAGGGGTACAGTCAAGGAAGACAAAAGGGCGCCGAGTGGGTACGAATTAAGAGTTAAGGACTTGAAGCTTGTTCATCTGGCAGAACAAGAATATCCTTTAGGTAAGACAGAGCATGGCGTCGATTTTCTGATGGGCTTTAGGCAATTGTGGGTAAGAAGCCCAAGACAGATCGCAATACTGAAAGTAAGAGCTGAAGTCATAAAGGCGTGTAGAGATTTCCTCGATGAAAGAGGCTTTACTCTGACAGATTCCCCAATTCTTACTCCAGCATCTGTCGAGGGAGTGGCAACTTTGTTCGAGGTTCCTTATTTCGGCGACAAAGCTTTTCTAACTCAAAGCGGTCAGCTTTATGTGGAAGCTACTATCGCTGCTTTCGGCAAGGTTTACTGTTTTGGCCCAACTTTTCGAGCAGAGAGATCGAAGACTCCGCGCCATCTGACAGAATTCTGGATGGTCGAGCCAGAGATGGCTTTCTTTACTTTCGAGGATAACTTGAAGCTTCAAGAAGACATGGTAACTTACCTCGTAAAGAAAACCTTGGAAAAAAGGAAAAAAGAGCTAGAAGTCTTAAAGAGAAATGTTAAACCTTTAAAAAAGGTCGAACCTCCATTCGATAGGATAAGTTATTCTGAAGTGATAGAAATGCTGCAAAAAGCTAAATACAAAATAGAGTGGGGGGAAGACTTGGGCGCACCGCACGAAAAGTTCATCTCCCTAAAGTTTGAGAAACCTGTTTTTGTCCATAGATATCCGACAAAAGCCAAAGCGTTCTACATGCAACCAGATTCAGATAATCCTGAAGTCGCACTTTGTGCTGACTTGATGGCTCCAGAAGGATATGGTGAAATAATAGGCGGAAGTGAGAGAATTCATGACTTGAAATTACTTGAGCAACGGATCGAAGAGTTCGGCTTATCAAAGGAAGCTTACGAGTGGTATCTAGATTTAAGAAGGTATGGTTCAGTGCCACATTCAGGGTTTGGGTTAGGAATTGAAAGAGTTGTGACATGGGTATGTAAGCTAAAGCATATACGCGAGACAATACCATTCCCGAGAACGATGACGAGGATCTATCCGTGAAAAATTTAAACGCGTGTGGAAGAGGATTAAGGCTTAATTGTCTGGTTTCTCCGAAGGCAATACGACAATTCTGCACGTAAATTAATGAAATAATACGAAAATGGGGATTATTGAGTCACTATTTTCTTGAATTCTTCGTACGCTTGCTTTGCTTCCTCCACGGAAGCCTCATCCTCCAATGTGGTAACGTCGCCGATAGGCAATCCTGAAGCCAGCGCCTTTAAGACTCTTCTCATGATTTTACCGCTTCTTGTCTTCGGAAGTTTTGAAACGAAGTATATTTCGTCGGGTGTCGCAACCGGACCAACCGTTTTTCTTAGATGTTCTGTTAAGTCTTTTTTAAGCTCATCACTCGGGTTGTAGCCTTGTCTCAAGATGGCAAAAACTACGATCGTCTCTCCTTTAATTTCATGAGGCTTGCCAATCACAGCGGCCTCCGCTATTGCCGGATGAGAAATAATCGCACTTTCCAACTCCATGGTGCCTAATCTGTGGCCCGCAATCTTTAGAACTTCGTCCGCTCTACCTAGTAGCCAGAGGTAGCCTTCTTCGTCTCTCATGCAGTAGTCTCCTGTGTAATAGACATTGGGAAATCTTGACCAGTAGGCTTGCTTGTAACGTTCAGGGTCCTTGTATAACGTCATTAACATGCCAGGCCAAGGCTTCCTTATGATTAGGTAACCTCTTACGCCTGAAGGTACAGGTCTACCATTTTCATCTACTACCTCTGTATCTATGCCTGGTAATGGAAATGTTGCTGATCCAGGTTTTAGGGGTATCAATCCTATGCCTGGTGCTGGTGAAATCATTATACCTCCTGTTTCTGTTTGCCACCAAGTGTCCACTATTGGACACCGTTCGCCGCCTATGTTTCTGAAATACCACATCCAAGCCTCTGGATTTATTGGTTCTCCCACGCTTCCTAGAATTGTTAGGCTGCTTAAATCGTGTTTTTTAGGCCACTCTTCTCCATATTTCATGAACATGCGTATGGCTGTGGGCGATGTGTAAAAGATTGTTACCTTATATTTCTCGATTATTTCCCACCATCTATCAGGTTTTGGATAATCCGGGGCTCCTTCGTGGACGACAATGGATGCTCCTTGCATTAAGGGCGCATAAACTATGGAGCTGTGTCCAGTAACCCATCCCACATCGGCAGTGCACCAGTACACGCTATCTTCTTGTATGTCAAAGACCCACTTGTACATTGAATTTATGAAGACCATGTAGCCTCCTGTGCTATGGACTATACCTTTTGGTTTACCTGTCGTGCCTGACGTGTACAAAATGTAAAGTGGATGAGTGCTTTCAAAAGGCTCTGGAGGAACATATTCTTCAGCGTCCTTCATAACTTCGTGATACCATAAGTCCCTTCCCTCCTTCATTTTAACCTCTTGGCCAGTTCTCTTCACCACTATCACATTCTTTATGGAAGGAGTGTTTTCTAGACCTGCATCTGCTATCTCTTTCAAGGGTAGACTTTTCCCTCTTCTGAAGCTCCCATCTGCTGTTATGAGCACTTTTGCTTCCGTGTCGTTGACTCGGTCTGCAAGCGCCATTGAACTGAATCCAGAAAATACTACCGTATGTATTGCACCTATCCTCGCTGTGGCCAGCATTGCAATGGGCAGTTCAGGTACCATTGGCAAATAGATAGCCACTCGGTCTCCATCTTTAACGCCGAGTTTATTAAGCGCTGATGCTAAGCGGTTTACTTCTCTACCAAGTTGCGAGTAACTTAATGTTTTTTCCTCTCCATTTTCTCCTTCCCAGTATATGGCTACTTTGTTTCTTCTCCAGTTTTTCAAGTGCCTATCAACACATAGATATGAAGCATTTAGCATTCCTCCGGGGAACCACTTTGCAAATGGGGGGTCCCAGTCGAGCACTCTATCCCATGTTCTGGACCATTCGAGTTTTCTTGCTTCCTCCTCCCAGAACTCTTCTATGTCGTCTAGTGACTTTTTGTATATGTCCATGTACCTTTTTATTGGCCAATATTTTAGTTCAACTGGAAGTGATTCTGTTTGCATGTCCTCAACCTTCCAAATAGGTCATGCGATTAAAAGATTGTAGTTATATATGTTTTTTGGAATCGGAAACAGAAAATTGTTGATTAATTTCTGGCAGATTTAAATTGGCAGTACAGTCTTCCCATACATCTCGTTTAGTACTTCTGCTAGGGCTAGATAAACTGCACTTGATCCGCAAATGATGCCCTCAACCCCGATCATGCGAGTGAAAATTTCCAAGTCTGTAGCCGTCACAGATGTGTAGGCAAGAAGCGCTGATTTAGCTGCAAGCAAAAAGAATAGTATTGCGAGGCTCATGAAAACGAACTGTAATGCGCGGCTTGCTTTCAGAGTGCCGAAGAACATGACGAAAGTAAAGAGCCCCCACATAAAAAAGTAGGCCGCAAAAGCTTCCTGGCTTACGGTCCATGGTGTTGTGCCTCCCAAGAAGGGCCACACTCCATGTGCTGCAACGCTGCTTGTTCCAAGCCAGTTTAGAGCTACGAAGGATAACCAGAATAATCCATATGATGTGAATGCGGTTGTTCCAAACGTGTTGCCTTTTTTATATTCCAATATGCCAGCGATAATCTGTGCTAAACCGCCGTAGAATATTCCCATTCCAATTATCATGCCGTCGATCGGACCTAGTTGAGCATTATGAACAAAGTTTAAGAGAACCGTTGTTATTCCAAAGCCTAACAGTCCAAGTGGTGCCGGGTTCGCTGTTTTTTCGTTCATTTCTACTCTTCCATTTTTGATGTTAGGAGAGGCTTTGTTAGTGGTGCTTCTAATATAAGTTTTCGACTATGCCCTTCGAATTTTACTTGTAATGTATTTGCTTAGTTCCAATGTTGCAAAGGTTATTGCAGTGAAGAGTATTGCGATGGCCCAGTCGAAGAGTTCTGGCGCTCTTACATCAAACAGTGTTTGAAGGGCTGGTGTATAGAGCACTATTAGTTGTAGACCTAATGAGGATAGTATTGCAAGCCACAGGAACCTGTTTTTGAAGACGCCTACTTTGAAGACTGTGTATTTTAATGAACGTGCCGAAATGGCGTTAGCTAGCTCCATCAAAACCATGGCTGTGAACAATTGTGTCCGAGCTTCGATTAGTTGATGCTCATTTAACCATGGTTGATACATGTAGTATCCGATCAAGAGCAAGGTTGTCATCAATATCGGCGTTCCTATCAGATAGGCTTTGACATCTCGTGTGAACACGCTTTCATTCGGGTTTCGCGGCTTTCTCTCCATTAAGTCTGGGTCCCCTGGGTCAACTCCTAGGGCTATGGCTGGCAAGCCATCCGTTGTCAGATTCACCCAGAGGATTTGTATTGTTGAGAGAGCAACCGCTGGCGGCAGCATCGAGCCTAGACTAAACTGTGGATCGGGGCAAGTCATCATGACAATGAACATCACAAGTATTTCCACAATGTTGCATCGCAACAGATATGTCAAGTATTTTTTGATGTTACCATAAATTTCACGTCCCTCTTTAACGGCCTTGACTATTGATGCAAAGTTATCGTCTGTTAAAACCATGTCAGACGCTTCTTTTGTAACTTCGGTGCCTGTAATTCCCATGGCAACGCCTATGTCGGACAATTTAAGTGCTGGGGCATCGTTCACTCCGTCACCGGTCATTGAGACCACGTATCCTTTGGATTTCCAAGCTTTGACGATTCTCATTTTGTGCTCAGGAGAAACTCGGGCGTAGATCACAATATTTTCAACAATTTCATTCAGTTGTTCGTCACTTGTTTTATCCATCTCTACTCCAGTAAGCACATTGCCTTCTCCTTCGTTTTCGCCTATCAGGTTGAGTTCTTTGGCTACAGCGGCTGCAGTTAGTTTGTGGTCGCCAGTCACCATGACAACATGGATTCCAGCTTTTCTACAAAGGTAGATTGCATCTTTAACTTCGGTACGTGGAGGGTCAATCATTCCCATGATTCCGACGAAGATTAAATCGTTCTCGATTTTATCGTCAAAAGTTTTAACAGATTCTGGCAGTTCCTTAAACGCAAAACCCAAGTTTCTGAGTGCTTGCGCCGCCATAGCTTCATTTACTTTAAGTATTTCTGTGCGGTCTTCTTCGGTTATTTTCCGCACTTTTCCGTTTGCGAAAATTTTAGTGCATCTTTCTACGATTATTTCTGGTGCGCCTTTGACGTAGGCTACTTTCTTTTTTCCAGAAACAATATGGATGGTGGCCATTCGTTTTCTTTCCGAAGAGAATGGAATCTCACCAATGCGTGGCATTTCTTTTTCAAGTTCTTCTTTCCATAATCCAACTTTGGCTGCGGCGACAACTAATGCACCCTCAGTAGGGTCGCCTTTAATGATCCATCTTTCGCTTTGCTTCTCCAACTTGGCATCATTACATAACGTTGCGACTTTTAAAAGTGTGACAAGTTCCTCCTTGGTTGGATTGATTTTTTTGTCTTCGAATATGAATTCTCCTTCTGGTTCATAGCCAACGCCTGAAACTTTAATTGCCTTTTCATCCACGTATATTCGTTGCACGGTCATTTCGCCTTTAGTCATTGTTCCAGTTTTATCAGCGCATATGACATTTGTACATCCCAAAGTTTCAACAGCCGGAAGCCTTCTAACGATACTGTTCACCTTGGCCATTCGATACATGCCCACTGCTAGTGCGCCAGTTACGATTGCTGGCAAGGCTTCTGGAACTGCGGCGACTGCTAAGCTAACGCCCCATAAAATCATGTGTAAAGGCTCTTGCTGTTTTACCACTATGCCTACTACTGCAACCATTAAGCATACTGCAACTGAGAAAATTCCAAGCCATTTACCAACCGATGCCATTCTTTTTTCAAGCGGAGTTTCTTCTTCCTCTGTGATTTGAACCATTTTGGCTATTTTTCCAAACTCTGTGCTCATTCCTGTATATGTGGTGACGGCTTTTCCGCGTCCATAGACAACGACTGTTCCGGTGAAGACTGTGTTTTGTTTGTCGGTGGTTGGCGTGTCTTCTGGTAACGGGTTAATATCCTTATTCACGGGGGCGGATTCCCCTGTCAGTGGCGCCTCATCCACTTTTAAGTTAATTGCTTCAATAAGCCGGGCGTCTGCGGGAACCTTATCGCCCGTATATAGCAGAACGATGTCGCCCGGAACGATCTCGCTTGTTTGAACTTTAACCTCTTTTCCATCACGCAAAACCATGGCCGTCGGGGCTGTCATC
The DNA here is from genome assembly GCA_964477645.1 of uncultured Candidatus Bathyarchaeia archaeon. GTDB lineage: Archaea > Thermoproteota > Bathyarchaeia > Bathyarchaeales > Bathycorpusculaceae > CAYZEP01. The sequence continues at coordinate 34,443 of CAYZEP010000009.1, forward strand.
TTTTTTAAAGCTTCTATTGCTTTTTCCGATCGATATTCTTCTACAAAGCCCAAAATTGCACTGGCTAAAACTATTGCAAATATGATGATTGCATCATAGACTTCGCCCAAGAATAGCGAAAGCCCTGTCGCAATTAACAATATTATAATCAGTATGTCTGCGAATTGTTCAAGGAAAAGTTTTATTGGAGATTTCCCTTTTTCCTTTTTTAATTCGTTAGGTCCGAACTGCATTAGGCGTTTCTGGGCCTCTTCTTGGGTTAACCCCGTCTCCTTAGTGTTTAGAGCTTGCAAGGTTTCTTCAATTTCCATTGAATGCCAAGGTTTTGACGTATTTCTCACCACTTGTTAGACAGCATAAACTTGTATCTTGTGTAAAAACATTGGTTATATTCTTTTCTCTTGGAAACAAACGGCTGGCAAATAAGTTTATAAGATAATTCGTAAATCACTCTAGGAGTATTAAAAAATAAATG
>CAYZEP010000010.1:0-34220 GCA_964477645.1 uncultured Candidatus Bathyarchaeia archaeon
TTAGAGAACTTATTCAGGATAAAAACCGCTTTATAACATTCTTGAAAGAAAGATACTCTCAATACGAGAATCTAGTTAACGAAAAGCTTGCATAATTCTCATCTTTAAGGTCCACCACCTGACTATCTTTATCCTGTCTTAGTCAACGAAATCCAACAACTAAAAACACTCATGCAAGGATAACAACTAGTTGCTAACTACTATCACAGTCAAGTTTTCAGCTCCAGAAGCGAAAGTGTACATGGAAGACCCTATGCTGACTTATGAGGAGAAGAGGCGTTGGGCTAAACCCTAGCCGACACAATAGGCGTCTTAAACAAGCTCCTCGCCAGCCAAAGAGGAAAACAACTCGAAGATAAATACCTAGGCACTCTCCTAGCCAAAATCCCCAAAACACTACACGTAACAGTATTACAGAAAACCTAGAGGATAGGGTCTGTATTGGTTGTTTTCAGCGCCAATAGCATGTTGAAAAGAAAAACCTAGAAGGGGCTACTCAATTTAGCAACACCGCAAACCCTAAAATCAACATTCACCACACCACAAAAGCCACCAATCAAACTTCTGATACCACCCTTAAATCCCACACACAACACAAACACTCTCACACAAACAAAGGAGGAAACCACCCCAACCAAAACCCTAAACACTAACACAACATTCAACATATAAATAAAGGAAGCCAAAAACATCAAGAGAGGCTAAACCCATGAGTTGCCACTACTGCAAAAAAGACGCCGTGTACAAATGCAACACCTGCGGAAAACCACTATGCACACAACACACAAAACTAAAAACCACATGCCCAAACTGCACAAAAAAAACCACACTAAAACACACCATAAACAAAGCAAACACAAACAAACAAAAAAACCAAATCCAACAATTCGTAAAACGCTTCTGGGGAGAACAAGAACAACTAACCTTCAACAAAAAATTCACAGTTGCAAAACTTCCCGCATACATTGCAAAAGTAAAAAACCGCATAATTGGTTTCATCTCCTTCGCCGAAACAGACGATGCCCTCATAATAGTGGCTTTAGGCATACTACCCAAATATCAAGGCTCCGGCGTTGGCAAAAGCCTCGTTAAAAAAGTTGAAGCTGAAGCTAAAAAGCTACATAAGAAAAAGTTGCTAGTTTCAACTTCAAATGATGATCTGCCAGCCTTAGCATTTTACCAAAGTCTCAGCTTTCAGATTTACGAAGTAAAACCCAACGTAATAGCAGAAAAACACGGCAGAATCCTGAAAGGCATAGGCGGACTGCCCATAAGAGACGAGTTAAGACTGCAGAAAATCCTCCACTAAATAAGACTTTCAAATGACACCCTGTTCACGCCTTACTTCATCCAAAGTTTCTTTAGCCTTCGAATATTCCGCAAACAACTTAGAAAGCCTTTCACACGGATAATCCGCGCAGAAACCACAATTCTGAACCTTCTTCTCCCTTCCACACTTCCTAATCTCACAAATACCACAATAACTAAAAACACGTGCACTATCACTTACGCAACCATCACAGTTAATATCCTCTGGCTTATACTCCTTCCCATACTGCCTACTAAATATTTCAGCAACCCTTTTTCTCTCTGCATTATCATCCTTCTGCGTCGCCACTAAAACTGGGCAATCAGAACAGACTATTCCGCAATATCCGACCGCTCTCTCCACTTGAATCCCCCACATAAGATTACGTGCATGTATAAATTAATTTTACCGTTCTACGTTCACAAGCACTATATTCTCAAAAAACGGCAAAGCACGTTCCGCAACAACACTCGCCTTCAAACCATTATCTTCAAATTTTCGCAACGTTTCATCAACACCAGACAACGTGGATTGCATTAAAAAGATTCGTCCATCAGACTTCAAATGTTTCGGTGCTTCACGGATAAAACGGTCAATAACCTCTCTACCAGACGCTCCACCAGCCCAAGCACGCCCAAGCCAAGAGCCATCTTCAGTGTCTTCTGAAGGCAAATATGGAGCATTAAAAAGAATCCAATCAAATTTTTCCACAGTTCTCAACGGTGTAAACAGGTCTCCCTGCACAAAGAACATTTTATCCATAACACAATTCATCTTTGCATTTTCTTTCGCACAACGAACAGCATCGGGATTTATGTCCACAGCAACAACCCTTGCAGCCTTCTCAGACGCAACTATACCCAATATGCCGCATCCAGTACCCACATCAAGAACACTTTCACCCTCCTCAACAACTAAATTCTCAGCAAAAAGAAACGAGTCTTCAGCAGGCTCGTAAACATTCTCCCAAACATAAAAAACATAATCTGCAAAAAACACCTTCCTAACCAGAGATCGCATTCGCCAGCACCCCAAAGTCTTCAGGAGCCAACTCTCTCACCCGCTTATCACGAAACGGAAGAACCTCAACCAGCTCATCCGCCTTTTCTGCCGTTATACCAAGTCTTCCCTTAACAAAAGGCAAAACGGCATTCCTAACTTTCCTGTTACGCTGCGTGAAAAGCGATTGCACCATTTGCCTAAACAACGCTTCATTCTCTAATTTGAACGGCGACGACTTACGTGGTTTTAACCGCACAATAATGGAATCTACATCTGGCGGTGGATAAAACACCCATCTGGGAACGTCATCTAAAAGTTCAACCTCCACATGGTAATAGGTAAAAACTGTCAACCACCCATAATTTTCACTTCCAATAGAAGCCACAAGACGGTTTGCGAATTCCTTTTGAAAGATTAAAACCGCACAATCAAAATTCTTGCTAAACAACCACAAAAGCAAAGGCGAAGAAATATGATATGGCGGAATTGAAACCACTTTATTGAACCGAGAAATCGACGCTTTCAACACGTCGCATTTAATTATTTTGACGTTAGACGAATCCTTAAGTTGTGCACGTAAAGCTTCTACAAGCCGTGCATCAGATTCAACAGCCAAAACCCTTTTGCATCTATCCGCCAAGAAACGGGTTAGAAAACCAAGACCAGCACCGATATCTAACACCACGTCATTCTGTGTCAGTGAAGCATAAGCAACCATAGATTGGATAATTGAAGTCTCAACCATGAAGTTCTGCCCGAAAAGTTTCTTCGGAAAAATTCGGTGCCTTCGAAGCAGAAACTTCGTCCTTTCTAAGAGACTCATATCAACCCGTTAGCTAAATCAATTATGCTACTGAACCCTCGTAAACAACCGATACTTACTGTCCCCAGCTAACTCCTCCAAAACCCTCTTAGTAATCAACTTAACTGGATTGGGCAGTTCTGTACGCTTCTGCAAATCATCAAAACTTTCAAAAGGCTTCTTCTCACGCTCATTTATAACCTGCCACATGTACTTTTTCCCTATTCCAGGAATCAACTCAAGCGCGTGCATCCGTGGCGTCACAGCCTGCGCAGTATTGAAGAAATCTACAAACCATCTTTCACGGTTCAACACTATTCTACCGATCACTGCTGGAAGCTCCGTCCTCGCAGCGGTAGTCAACTCATCATAACCTATCCGACCGACAATATACGTAATTTCTTCGCGGGCATTCTTCCCAACATAAACACGGTCATTGGGCTTAAGCATTACGCCTTCCTTAACTAGGGCCTCTAAAAGTGTGAAGAACTCCTCACCTATCAACTGAACAAGAGCTCCCGCTCGATAACCAGCTCTTCCTGAAATGTGTATTCCAGGGCGACCGTGCGGCAGGAAATCTAGGACGCAGGCGTACTCTTCGTATCTCTTCTCCATCATATTCGCCCTTTATTCTATCCTTTTATTGCTTAAAAAATAGTAGCTGAATTACCTATTTCAATTTTCGATGTTCATTCAAAAGGCTAACTATGGCTTCCAACTTTGAAGCTTCAACAATTTTACGACCACCAGCAAAAAACACTCTCAACTCTTCAATGCTTTTTGGTGCGCAGTTAACTATTTGAACAGCTTCTTCCTCTTCTAAACCAAATTCTTTTACAAGTTTTTCTTCAAGTTTTTCAGCTGTTTCAGCGTCTACTTTAGAAAATTTAGATATGTAATCAAACGTGCGGCGTTGGAACTGGTCCAGTTTTTCTTCACCTATGGACTCTAATAACTTTTTAACTTGGGGAAGTGTAAGTTTCTTTTCCATCACATTTTTTTTCGACATTCTAATCACTTTTATATGGTTCCAAATGTTCAGGCTTAACAACAATTTCCTTAACGGCATCTCCTTGCGAAACGCTTACAATATAACTTCGTCCACGTTTAGCGACTACTGTGCCAACCCTGCCGTGATAGCGTCTATGAGGCATTCCCTTGTGGACACTTGAATCTATCTTGATGACTACACGGCTTTGGGGTGGATATTCGTAAAGTAGCTTGCTTAGCCTTGTCTTACCTCGTTCTCTAGGTTCCTTTTTTAGAAGGCGGCGTGTTCCTGAACGGTATCCCTTTGACCCTCTCATTTTTTCACCTCTTAACCTCCCATAATCACGTCTAAAACATCAAGCTTTATAGGCTTCGCTTTATTTTTGAGAATTTCTGAGACGCTGGGTGTTGTTCTTCCCTCATCTCCACTCACCAATTCTTTGACGTAAAGTCCTCCTTGGCATCGTATTTTCATTTCTGCCTTTTTGGGCGACAACTTCTTTACTTTCACCTCATATATGTACTTTTCCCGTGTTAAATCGGCTCGTCTGTGCAGAACACGGACTGGTGTTTTCTGCTTAACCATAGCGCTTGTTAATTTCTCTTCCAAGAGAAGCATGTTCTTTGCTGTGATTCTATCTTCGAATTCTATGACTACCCGGTATTTCTTTTGCGCGGATTCTGCACGTTTTAATCTTCTAACATCATCTTTATCTGCAAATTGCAGGTTTGAAACTTCAACCTTGCCTTTAGCGTAGGCATTTACAGCATGTCCTAGTTTTTTAAGGTCCAAAAATCGCTTTTTGGGTTGCGTGATTTCGATTACGAATGGTCTGCCTGTACCTAGCATTCTGGCGTCGATATCTTCTCTTCCAGACGCGTGGAATGATGCTTTCACTCCACCAGTCATATCTAAAAAAGTTTTTTCAATGATCTCTTCTACAGATTCTGGATACATTTTTCCAGTCCAATTACACCTTTCACAGCCTTTCCCACGGCAGTTTGAGCAGAACCATTTTGACTGCGGTATGCCCCTTACGAGTTTCTTGTATCGTCCAGCAATGTGAAGGGGATTTATTTGAAGCCTTATTTCCTCAGCTAATGGGTTGGCAAGCACTACAATCTCGGGTTTCTTATATTCCACAGTTTTTCCGCTGTATTGGACAATTTTTTTCCCTATTAATCTTCCAAATTCGTTTCGCATACTTTCTCCGTGGCTTATTTCAAACTCAGCCTTAAACTCATCTTCACGTTCCTCAACCGTCACGGGCAATTCTATGCCCACCAGAAAGCTGCGGTATTCATACTTCTCAAGTTTCTCGAGGGCTTTCTTCGCCAAATCATTGAGGCTGTTAAATTTATCGTTACACAAAAAGCATGTCTTTGGGAGATTTTTACTTGGAACACGTTTTTTCATTTTTTTTATTATGTCTTCTGCTGTTTTGGAGAAACCGTTTGTTGCAAGGATTTTGAGATTTCTTATGCTTTCTTTGCTTTTTGAAAGAACTGACGCATGTGCATTGAGTGTTAAAGTCAGTTTTATTGACTTTCCTCGCTCATCATTCTCTATGCCATGTCCAAGCAGAGCGAACTGTCTTCCGAGGCAGTGGTCGCACAAAGGATATTTTTCAAGCATTCTCAACGCTTTTTCCAAAATGTCCATGAAACAATCCTTCTAGACATGCTCAAGTTTACTTAAACTCGAGTGGTAACCCCTTCCCCAAGAAAGGTAGCTTCTTTTTTCTCCGAAGCGTCTTTAACATCCGGCGCATCATCAAGTATTGTTTTAGGAGCTCCTTGACTTCTTTTTCGCTGTTTCCTGACCCTTTCGCTACTCGTTTTATGCGCGAGGCATTGAAAATTTTCGGGGTGTCCCTTTCCTCGGGCGTCATAGATTGAATCATGGCACGCCATTTTTCTAAACGGTCTTCAGCCATGTTTAGTGTGTCTTCCGGTATGTCGTAGGACATGCCTGGGATCATTTTCAAAAGTTTTCGGAAGGTTCCCATTCCCTTCATGGCTTCAACTTGTTCATACATATCTGTTAACGTGAATTTGCCACTTAAGATGGCTTTGGCTTTCTTTTCTGGAACTTTTATTTCAGCCTCTCGTACTTTTTCCAGCAGAGTTTCTAAGTCGCCCATTCCTAGAAGTCTGCCGACGAAACGCGAAGGAACGAAAGGTTCTATGTCTTCTATTTTTTCGCCAGTGCCGATGAATTTTATTGGTGCGCCTGTGGCTGCGACCGCTGAGAGGGCTCCTCCGCCTCTGGCTGACCCATCAAGTTTTGTGACGAGGATTGACCCAATGGGTGTTGCTTCGTTGAATGCTTTTGCCTGAATCATTGCTTGTTGGCCGATTGTTCCGTCAATTACTAGCATGACTTCGTCTGGTCTGATGTTTTTTTCAAGCATTTTCATTTCTTTGATTAGCTCCTGCTCCTCTTTGTGGCGGCCGGCTGTATCGATTAGTACTATGTCTTTATCAGTGAATTGTTTTAGGCCGTTGAAGGCTATTTTGACTTGGTCTTTTGTTTTTAAGTCGCCATATACTGGCACGTTTATTCTGTTTGCTAGTTGTTGCAGTTGTGCGTAGGCGCCTGGTCGGTAGATGTCTGTGCAGATTACGGCTGTTTTGAGTCCTCTTTTTTGGAAGTATCTTGCAAGTTTGGCTGTGGCTGTTGTCTTTCCAGAGCCTTGGATGCCGACAAGCATTATTACTTTCTTTTTTCCAGGTTCCATTTTTATTAGAGCAGGCTTTTCTCCTAGGAAGCGTGTGAGTTCTTCGTAAACAACTTTTATTACGTGTTCGCGTCTTGAGATGCCTGGGGGAACTTTTTCTTTTAGTGCTCTTTCTTCCATTCGTTTGGATATGTCAAGTACAAGTTTAACGTTAACATCTGCTTGAAGAAGAGCCCTTTGTATGTCGCGTACAAGTTCTTTAACAGTTGCCTCATCTACGATTGTTGCTCTGAAAACTTTTTTTAGGGCTTCGTAAAGCGAGGAACCTAAGTGTTCAAGTGCCATGTTTTCTCCAGATTTAAGACTATGCGCGCCTTTAAATAAATATTTGATTTTTGAAGGGTATCGCTAAACTTATAATGCCTCTTTCCTTATGTTTTGATGAAGCCGTTGAGGGATAATTCTGGCTTACAAAAAATTCCGCGTGATTAAGCCTGAAATTCGTGTTTTGGGGGTTGATGATGGAGTTTTCACTCCTCGCATGAAGGGTCTTGTGCCTGTTGTTGGAGTTGTTTTTCGCGGTGGATACTGGCTTGACGGCGTGATGCACACAAAAGTTGAGGTGGATGGATTCGACGCTACAAGCAAAATAGCTTCCATGATAACTACCTCTCCTCATTACAAACAGTTAAGGGTCGTAATGCTTAATGGGATAACATTTGCTGGTTTTAATGTTGTTGACGTCAAAAAACTCAACTTGAAAACAAAACTCCCAATAATAACCGTTACACGTGAAAAACCAAACCTTACAGAAATTCGCGAAGCATTGAAAAATTTGCCGAAAAGCGAAGAGCGGTGGAAGGCTATCCTCAACGCTGGAGAAACCTTTGAAGTATTTCCTAGAAACGAAAGTGAGAAAGTTTACATGCAAACGTTTGGAATTTTTGAAGAAGACGCAGAAAAAATCCTGCGGTTAACTTCCACTAGAAGCAACATTCCCGAAGCATTACGCGTAGCGCATCTCATCGCTTCTGGAATCAGCATCACTTAGCCCTAATCTTTATTGCAACAAGAAAAGGTTTAAAAGGGACTATGTTAAGGGGAAACAAACGGATAACGGAGTAGCAAGCCATGGAATTTTGTCCAAAATGTGGTGCCCGTCTCGAACCAAAAAAAGGGAAAACTGGCAAAGAGGCATCGATAGTGCTTGCTTGTCCTAAGTGTGGCTATAAGAAGCGCGAATCAAGCAAGAAAGTCGAGCCGAAAGTTGCAAAAGTTATCCAGCATAATCCGCAGCAACTTGTAGCGGTGATAGGTAAGGAAGAACAGAGACTGCGAACACTGCCGACTGTTAGGATTGAATGCCCCAAATGCGGAAACAATTCGGCTTATGTTTGGCAAGTGCAGACAAGGGGCGCCGACGAATCGTCAACACAGTTTTTGCGTTGCACAAAATGCAATTATACTTTCAGAGAATACAGCTAAACCTTCTCTATCAGAATGATTTTCTACAAACAGTAACCATTAAAGGGTTAAATGAATGATTCATTCTCGTTTCAATCATATATATAATCCGAAGTTTCTTCGGAAAATCCACTTTAGAGGAGCTTGATTTGGGCTTATTTTCTTGGGGTTCCTGCTGAGAAGTTTAATCGACTGATTAATTCTCTCTAAACAAAGTAACGAAATTATCTCTTATCTCTCTGTCATAGTTAATAGGTATTAGTTTGAAAGTGCTATTGGTTTTTGTTGGTGGCTTAGATTTCTCAGCATTGAAAAAGAATAGCAACACATTTTTGATGTTGTTTTCAGATAGCAGACTCCCGCAATGTTCTTGCAACTTGCTTAGGATAAACTCAAGATTTTTTGCCAATAGACTGTCTTTTGGAGCGATAGTCTTATTTTTAAACTTGAAGTCGTTTTGATGTTCGTTTATGAAAGTTTGCCAATTGTTAAAATATTTTTTGTTCCAATGTGTTAGATACCACGAAAAAATTTCGTGTCGTAGCGTTTGTTCCTCTCTGAGAACGAACTCGGTATCATTGAATTCTGTAAGATTATCCCACTTGCTCTCTATCAAGTATATGTTTTCTTTTGAGGCTATTATAGCGTCAAACTCTCCAAATACTGAGCCACTCGCTTTACTGTGTCTTCCAAAGCTTGGACGGTAGAAAATAAGGCAGTCAGAGATAGTGGTTTTATCTTTGAATTCATTTAGGAGTTTAGATGCATGTTGTTTCAAAGCCCATAATGTAAAAGCATCTTCACCATAGCCAAGAATCTTGGTCATTTTTCCACTTCAATTCTAATCAGTTCTTTCGGTTCAGCTATAAATTTTCCGCATTTCTTGCAGTATTCGACCGTGAGCGACTTATACACGAATTACAAATTACTTTTATGTTGCTTGCGCTCTAATTTAGTCTTGACCTATATGACTGATATAGAAGAATTCCAATCGAGAATTAGCTCTTTTCCGAAGGAATACAAGGAAAACTTCAATTATAGTATGGAAATGGAAAATCGGAATAGAATCAAAGACTACCGCTCATATTCTTGAGGAGAAATATCGAGAAGAAACCTATCGTAGATTATGCGCAATACTTCCAAAATGGAAGACATACCGCAATGGCGATAACGCTAATCCACTTGAAACGTTGAAAGATTCCCTTGTCAATATCTCCGAGGCATACAGTCAATTGCGAATCTACACATTACTTGATTTTGACAGTATTCCTTTTGAAATTTTAGAAGTGATTTGGCATGAATTAGGAAGGGTAAAGGAATACGATGGAAAAAGAGACAAAAATGGTTACTATTATGTCATCTCTATTTGTAAGCCACTACTACTCGTTTGGGGACAAACATTGGCTTTTGATTCATATGTAAGGGCGCAACTCCCAAGAATCGACAACGGTCTAAGATACTCGAGTAGATGGAGTCTCGAGCAATGGGTAAAAGTTATGAAAGAATTGGGCGAACACTTGAAAAAGGATTTGAAGAGCATAGAGTATATAAGAAGGGAATCAGAGCAATGGTATGGTAAAAACGCTGTTATACCATATGGAAGATTTTTGGACATGTATTATTGGGAAGGTCATAAAAAAAGTCATTACGAATAATGGTTTTTTGCTAATTTTGAACCCTATTCTTCTTCATGGCTTATAACATTCAGCAACCATGTTCTCTTAACAATTCTTCCCGTTGACGTTGCCAAAAGCTCTCCAAGTTCTACATGGAGCAAGAAATCGAAAGCTCGCATAACATGAAATTCGCTATGCCATGCGAAAAGCCCAAGCCAAGCATGGATTTAGATATTCCAAAGGTCCTTCGGGTTACCTAAATAAGGGAGTCTGGGCGCTTCAAAGACTAAGAGTTTCAAAAGCGTTCCTCAACAATTACTTCCTCAACGCAAACAAGCAGATTTTAATCCGCACCGAAAAACCTAGAGGGTAGGGTCGCTATTGGCTGAAAAACACTCCCAAAAAACATGCTAAAAAACCTAGAGGGGGTATTCAATTTACGCCAAGAATTTCCCATAGAATCATGTAAAAACTGAAAACCCGACTTACAACAACACCGCAACCCACAGCGAATCCGTCACAAAACAGATTAAGCGTTTAAAACTCAAGGTTAATATGTAAAGTCTTTTATTAACAACTAACCATATCCAATAAAAAGGGGACTACCATGTTCAAACTCAAAGTAACCGACGCCAAACTCCTAAGAGACATGACCACAGCCATCTCCATCCTCGTAGACGAAGCCACATTTAAACTAGACTCTGAAGGCTTAAAACTGCGAGCAATGGATCCATCACGTGTAGCTATGATTGATTTTGAGTGGCCCAAAACAATTTTCGAAGAATATGCATGCACGGAACCGACAAAAATATGCATAAACATAAGTGAACTATTGAAATTGCTCAGAAGAGCAGGCAAGGATGAAGTTGTAGAACTTTCTCTTGACGAGAAAACTGGGCGCTTACAAGTGAAAATAACTGGAAAATATACACGGAACTTCACAATGCCGACACTTGAAGCCTCAGAAGAAGAAGTGCCGACACCAAAAATCACCTTTAACGTCCGAGCCAAAGCCACAACCGACGGCTTGAGCCAAGCAATCGAAGACGCCCAACTTGTAAGCGACCACGTTCGAGTCGAGGCAGACGTAGAAAAAATAGTTTTCAATGCGACGGGAGACCTTATGGGTGCGACAATATCGCTTCAGAAAGGAAGCGACACTCTCCTAGACTTGGAAGTTAAAGAACCTTCAAAGGCAACCTTCAGCCTAAGCTATCTATCAGAAATCATGAAAGCATCGTCCGCAACATCCGACATAGCAACGCTGGAATTTTCAAGTGACATGCCCATAAAATTGGATTTCCAACAAACAAAAGAGGGAAAACTCACATTCTATTTAGCACCAAGAATTGAAACAGAATAACGTGAAAGCAAAAATGCAGCTTGCCACAGCGAAATTTACCAAAAATGATTTAGCAAAATATCCTTTTCTTAAAGAAACCACAGAATACGTAAAAAAACTGGATTTAAAAATTGAAGATTTGACAAATCCAGAATTAGCAAAGGTTCTCGAGCGTGCCGAAGAGAGAGTTGAAGAAGCAATATTATACACGTTGGTCGAAAGAAAATTGCACAATTATGAGATTGAAATTCTATCCTTTCCAGTTGCAATCATGTTGGCGGTCGCAACTGAAAATTCCTTTATCAAAAAAAGATACGCCCTCGCTGAAGCAAAACAAGCATACACTGACATGAAACTTGAGCCCAAAGAAAGAATTCTTGGAATCGCCGAAAACTTCGGTTGGGTGCTCACATTAAACAATGATGTCGAAATACCTTATGAATTTACACTTCGCTTCATAGATTACCTTAGAAACACAACAAATTTACGTGAGAAAAAGTGGAAACTCGTTAACCGTCTTTTATCAAATGGAAATGTTTACTTGACGATGAATGAAACCGCGAGGTTGTTGAGCGAAGAAATCCGCAAACAAATTGAAAAGCGACTAGAAGTAAAAGAGCTACCGAAATTTCCGCCAAAAATAGTTGAAACCGCTGAAAGAATAAAAAAATTATCAGTAGAAAAAATAGGCCAGGCTGAAATGGAAGGCTTCCCCGAAACTATGGTGCAAACAGCCTTTCCTCCATGCATAAACGCCCTTTACAAATCGATTTCGTCTGGGCGCCACCTATCACACATAGGCAGATTCACGCTAACATCTTTTCTTGTAAGCATTGGAATGACCCCCGAAAACGTGATTGCGCTATTCAAGAATTTTTCCGATTATAACGAGAGAATGACCCGCTACCAAGTTGAGCACATCGCAGGTGAGAGAGGCTCACGGACACAATATAAACCACCAAAATGCGACACATTAAAAACCCACGGGGTCTGCATGAATTCAGATGAGCTATGCAAAAGAATTCCTCATCCGCTACTCTATTATCGTAGAAAACTGCGCGCAGAAGCTAACAGGGACATCAGAAAAGCTTAAAATACTTTGAGAATGGGCGGAGAGACGTCCTTTGTTTCGCAATGCTTTTAAATGCGTAACTATAAATTCAAAAAGCTTGAGACGTTAATAGTTGAATAATGCATGGTGTGAAACCGAATGTTACACAAGTCTAGTCAAAATTCTCGAAAATCTAGCAAGGTTTGTGTAATCGGATTGGGTAATGTAGGTTGCCCCACCGCCTCTTGCATTCACGATCATGGATTTTCAGTTTATGGATACGATATAGACAAGCAGAAGACCCTTGGACTTAATCCTGTTACTGCATTTCACGACTGGTCTCAAATTCCCCCATGCAATGTTTACGTTGTATGCGTCAACACTGGTTGGAAAGATGGAAAGCCTGACATGTCCAACATCTTTGACGTATGCCGTAAAATTGCCGAGAAAGAGAATGGAAATCATCCCCTCGTAAGCATTGAAAGCACGGTTGCTGTAGGCACTTGCCGTAAAGTCGTTGAAATGTTTCATGATGGCGTGCATTTAGTTCACGTTCCACATAGATTCTGGGCTAAAGACCCAGAAAAACATGGAGTAGTACAAGAACGGGTAATCGGCGCATTAGATGAAGAAAGCTTGATGAAAGCAAAAAGCTTCTATGAATCCCTCGGAATGCCATTATACCCTGTCTCAAACTTGGAAGTAGCCGAGCTTATCAAGATAACTGAAAATGCATATCGGTTTGTACAAATTGCCTTCGTAGAAGAATTAAGTCTCCTTTGCGAAAAACATGGCATCGCATTCGAAGAAGTTAGAAGAGGTGCAAATACCAAGTGGAATGTTAACCTTTTAGAAGCCAGAGATGGCATCAAAGGAGAGTGTCTCCCAAAGGACATCAGATACCTTGCAAGCTTAGGGAATGCTCAACTACTTCAAGGGGCTATAGAAGCGGATAAGGAATATGTGAAAAATTCGGAGCTTTGTAAAAAACATAACAAAATCACCAGCTAACCCTAAATGGTTTAGACCCAAGCGTTTTCAACAAAAACTTTTTACCCATCATAATCATTTGTTCCTCTTCTCGCCAGTAACTGAAGGTCAGGAACGTTATGCACTCAGAGAATCTCGCTAAGAAAAATGTTCGGAAAGAACTAGAAAAATCTTGGTTCCATGTTGTTTTACTAGTTTCTATTTCTGTGCCTATAATCGCGTTGATGCTTTTAGATTACCTAAACATTGAGAGCTTCTCCATATTTAACCAAGAATTTCGTTTCCTTTTCACATGGAAGGGCAGAATGTTTTACCTATTTTTCTTATGGCTTCTGTTCTTGGAATCGCTAATTGACTGGAATCAAATTATCGAAAAGAAACCCAAAAGCCGTCTCAGGATTATTGCTTTTCTCATCTGCGCTACTATTCCTTTAATCTATATTTTGAGTGTTAATTTTTGGGGTCTAAATCACTCTATTATTGGTCTTGGTCAGAACTTAGGTTTCACGAATTATTCATTAGAGTTTCACTGGCCTTTAGCTGTCGAGTATCTCGTTTTTGCCATCTCTTTTTTAGCTGCTATACTTTTAGCCTACAAAAAGGACGGCTTGAATTTCTTTTCGATTGCGCTTACCCTTCTGTTGGGAATGAGCATCATATACACGATAGACGCTTTCTATCCAGGTGGTACGTTCAAGCCCTTCGAGATGCTAGCACTTCCAACAGCTGCATGTGCAGCTGCCGTACTTGACATTCTCGGCTATAACTTTGCTTTATACTTTCATTCTGGAGCAGGAGCTATGCCAAGAATAACCTTGTTTGAACAAGGGAAAGCTTGGGGAGTGGGAGCTGATATAGGTTGGCCTTGCGCAGGCGTTCAGAGCCTCTTCCTTTTCACCATAATAATTTTGTTGTTCTTCAAACGGTCAAACATTTCCTCTTTCCGGAAACTCATATACTTTATCGTGGGCGCCTTTGGCACTTTCTTCGTTAATGTTTTAAGAATAGTTTCATACTTTGTAATTCTTAGAGATTACGGAGAAGGTTCAGCCGCCTTTTTCCATAATAATGTTGGCGAATTGTACTTTATCGTTTGGATGTCTATCTACATCTTGATAATCATTCTAATCCAAAGATTTGGACTGGTGGAAAAAACACGCTATAGCGTACAAAAGCTGTTGACTTTTTTGGTAAAGAAAAAAGATTCAAAGGATGTAAAGATCGCTTGAATTCTTTGACTATTCGCACATCCACATCTTTTGCGGTTTCTAAATTAATTCTGCGAGTAAAATTTTAAAATATACCTCCAACGATATAGCCATGACACCAGGGGGGGTCAAAATCGAAGCAAATCAGAATTCCCATAGCTGAACCTTTAATCGGAGAGAAAGAGCTGCAGTATGTTACTGATGCTGTCAAATCTGGTTGGGTGTCGTCACAGAGTAAGTACGTAACTGAGTTTGAAGAGAAATTCAGCGAATTTTGCGGCGCAAAGTATGGAGTTGCAACGTCAAGTGGAACAACGGCGTTGCACTTAGCTCTAGCGGCACTCGACATTGGTAAGAGTAACGAGGTTATTATCCCCACTTTTACAATGGTTGCAACAGCCAATGCGGTGACCTATACTGGAGCTAACCCAGTACTTGTAGACTCAGAGTTAAACACTTGGAATATTGATGTGGAGAAGGTTGAAGAAAAAATAACAGACAAAACGAAAGCAATAATGGTGGTAGATATTTATGGGCACCCAGTGGATATGGACCCTGTGCTAGATATAGCGAAAGACCACGGTCTGTATGTAATTGAGGATGCAGCTGAATCCCATGGGGCAGAATACAAAGGAAGAAAAACAGGCAGCTTCGGGGATATTGCTTGCTTCAGTTTCTATGCAAACAAAATAATTACGACAGGAGAAGGAGGAATGCTCGTCACAAACAATGAAGAGCTGGCTGAAAAAGCTCGATGGCTGCGCAGTCTCGCCTTCGGTCGGTTCGGTAAACATTTCTATCATGAAGCTGTGGGTTTCAATTATCGCATGTCAGGACTGCAGGCGGCCCTTGGTTTGGCTCAACTTGAACAAATTGACAGATTTCTGTCGATTCACAGAAACAACGCGAAGCTCTACAACTCTCTTCTTTCAGAACTTGGAGATAAAATAACTCTCCCTCCAGAAGCGCCTTGGGCAAAAAATGTTTATTGGATGTACTCAATTCTAATTCAAGAAAAATTTGGGTTGTCAAGGGATAGCTTAATAGGGAATCTGGAACTTGATGGAATTGAGACACGAACGTTTTTTTATCCTGTTCATGTTCAACCCATTTACGCCCAGCAGTATACTGGAGAAAAATTCCCCGTTGCCGAAGAACTTTCAAGGAAAGGCATAAACTTGCCTTCTGGGAACACTCTAACCGCTGATGAAGTAATATATGTATGTGAATGTGTAAAGAAGCATGCCAAGCGATGAGTTAATATGAAACAGCGTGAAGAAAGCGTCTCTAGCGAAAAAGGCGGAATGGAAAAAATGAATTATGAGATGAAAGGAGAAAATGTTTTAGTCACAGGCGGTGCTGGCTTCATTGGCTCAGCACTAGTAAGAGAGTTGCTCAAAGAAGGCGCGAACGTAATCGTCTATGACAATTTTCTTTACGGAGACAGATGCAATTTAATGGACATAGAAAATCGTATGCAAGTTGAAACTGGAGACGTATTAAGTTGGAAAGTATACGGTGCAATAAAAAAGTACGAGGTGAAATATGTATTCCATTTGGCTGCAGAGCCTTACATTCCTCATTGCTATGATAATCCAGAGAAATTCTTTGATGTGAACGTTAAAGGCACGATGAACGTCCTCATGGCTTGCAAAACGTTAGATGTGAAACGCGTTCTTCACTTTTCCAGCTCAGAAGTTTACGGAACCGCTCAATATACACCAATGGACGAAAAACACCCAACGCTTCCATTATCCAATTATGCCGTAAGCAAACTAGCTGCGGACAGACTGTGCTTTGTTTTTCATCATGAACATGGCATACCCGTGATAATCCTCAGACCGTTCAATTGTTATGGCCCAAGAGAAACACAGCCATATGTTATACCTGAAATCATTTCCCAATTAAGTAGAGGAAACACGGTCAAACTTGGAAATGTTAAAGCAAAGAGGGATTTCACCTATGTTGAAGACATGGCCAGAGGAGCCATTGCGGCCATGAAGTCGGATATTCCAAATGGCGAGGTGATTAATGCAGGTTCAAACAAAGCATACTCCATTGAAGAGTTAGCTTA
Source organism: uncultured Candidatus Bathyarchaeia archaeon (assembly GCA_964477645.1). Taxonomy (GTDB): domain Archaea; phylum Thermoproteota; class Bathyarchaeia; order Bathyarchaeales; family Bathycorpusculaceae; genus CAYZEP01. The sequence continues at coordinate 16,530 of CAYZEP010000010.1, forward strand.
TTTAATTGGAAAGTTGATGGGACATGACAATGTCAAAATAAACATTGACAATTCAAGGTTAAGACCAGTGGATGTTAGTTTGCTTCAATGTGACTACTCAAAAATACAAAAGTACATTGGGTGGGTGCCAGCAGTGGGCATCGAAGAGGGACTTAAACTCACTATAGAATGGTACATGAAAAATGGCAAACAATGGACCTGGGAAAGACTTCTCTAGATGAATATCACATGAAACAATCTTTTCAAACCTACGGAAAATATTACGACATAATCTATTCGGATAAGGATTATAAAAAAGAATGTGACTTCTTAGAGGAAATTTTTAGAAAATATTCAAAATTCATGCCCAAAACCATACTTGATGTAGGATGCGGTACAGGAGAACATGCCATACTATTAGCAAAAAAAGGTTACAAAGTAACAGGATTAGACCTTTCAGAAGTAATGATCCACACAGCCCTTGAGAAGACGAGGAAGAAACATGTTAGCGTAGACTTCTATACAATGGATGTACGAAAACTCCGACTAACCGGAAGATTCAATGCATGCATTTCCATGTTCTCAACACTGGATTATTTAACAAGCAATAAAGATGTACAAAGCGCTTTACTCAACATTAGAAGTCACCTTAAAAACGATTCATTATTTATTTTTGACTTTTGGTATGGTCCCGCTGTTTTAACCATTCTCCCATCTGTGAGAACAAAAATAATGAAAAAGGAAGGAACAAGAGTAATACGGGTTTCCAAGCCAGTGTTGGATAGTCTGCGCCACTTATGTAAAGTGCATTATCATCTGATAGTTATTAGGAAGAATCAAATCATAGATGAAGCGAAGGAAACGCATTCAGTTAGATTCTTCTTCCCCGAGGAAATTAAACACTACCTAGAAGAAAGTGACTTTAGACTTTTGAGATTGTGCCCCTTTCTTGATTTAAATGGCAGAGTTAATGAAAAAATCTGGAATGTCACCGCAATTTCAAAGGCTACTTAATTCTGGCAAGTGTTTGAGGCAGCTACAATGGAAATAAAAACGCTTTCGAGCGTCCAGAAGAAAAGAATCTGCATGATTTGCTTTCCTAATTATCCAAATAAGGAAACTGGGCGCGGAATCGATAAATATTCATATGAGTTATTGAAGGGGCTGAAAGAACATGGAATAAACCCTCTGTTGATAGAAGATGGAGTTGTGGAAAATCCCTTACAATACATGATGAAGGATGCTTACTTTTATCCGAAAATCATGGGAGTCAAAGCTAATTTGTATCATGCGGTCTCTGAACTTGCCGCGAAAAACATGATATTAACAAGAAAACCTTTATCAATTACAACAATCCATGATTTGCTTGCCTTTTATTTTTATCCAACAGCTCCCATGAAGTATTCTTATCAAAAAATTTGTCTAAAACTAGCCAGCAAGAGCGACAGCATAATTGCTACATCTAAAACCACGAAAAATCTTCTCACGCGCATACTGCACGTACCTCCAGAGAAGGTAAAGGTTATCTATTATGGTGTTGACCACCAAATGTTTAAACCTATACCGAAAATTGAAAAGAAAAACAAGACTGTATTATACCTTGGGAGTCTAACCAAATTAAAAGGAGTCCATGTATTAATTAAGGCTTTCAAACTAGTTCAGAGAGAATTAAAAAATGTTGAATTAATAATCGGTGGAAAATGCAAAGATTACGCCTTGATTGAAGATATTGTCAATCAACCTGATATCAAAGGGCACCTAAAATTTCAGGGTTTCATTAAGGATGAGGAATTACCAAAATATTATAGTTCATGTGACGTTTTTATCTGGCCTGCCTATTCAGGAATTACTTTGTCGGTTCTTGACGCGATGGCATGTGGCGCCTCCATTGTTATAAACAACGTGTTTGATGCACATGAGTATGTGGGGGGTGCAGGAATGCTTGTTGAACCAGACAATGTAAGGCAATTGGCTGACGCTATATTACACATTCTTAAGGACGAAAATGTGGAGCGTATCTACTCGCAAAAAGCCATCAAGAGGGCGGAGCTTTTCTCATGGGAAAAAATGGTTAAAGAAACCTTGAATTTATACAATGATGTATTAAACAGAGGTTAACTTAATGGGTCATGCTAAATATGCCAAAGCTATTCAAAATCCTTGTGACCTGCCAAATCGTTATTTGCAGTTATTTCTTCACCTGGTATACGCCTTTACAAGCTGTTTCTTCTAAGTATTGTTTGTCGGCGTCGGTTATGTTGTACCAGTCATCAATTAGGTAAACATCATTCTCTAAAGTGAAATTTTTCATCGCGCTCCAAAAATCTAAAGAGGTTTTATTCAAATACTCGTTTTCAGAAAACGTAGGCTGCAAAAGTAAAAGGTAATTAACTTCTCCAAAGTAGACATTCGTTCTAGTACCGACGATTGCTTGAACCCAAAATCGTCGCATTTCAGCCATATTATAAGTCACTCTTGCATTGTCAAAATACAACACGAAGGTGCAATCATCCTTTTTATTGTTGGCAATCCACGTCAACTTTTCATATTCGTTGTTGGAAAGCCAAGATTTGTAATTAGCGGATACATAAGCGATCTGTGTAGTGACTGTCAAAACAACTAAAACTGTTACAAATGCAAGTTTTTTCAAGGTAATATGCCTCTTTGAAAAGAGCTTGGCAATTCCAAAAGTTGAGACTATTGGAGTTGTGATTAATAGTAAGAACCGATAGCCAGGGATCTTAATACCAAACCAAGGTATAAAAGAACAAACAATCGCTACAAGGTTCCAAAATAAGATCAGTGTAAAAAAATGATCTCTTTGACCTTTTATGAAATTTGATGAGATATAAAACAGACCAAGAAAGTAAAACGGAAAAAGCGCGCTTCCAAATGATGTGAAATAACCCCAATAGGGCGCGATAAAATCCTCGTATGTGAATTTGATTGACGGATCTAGAAATATAGTTCCCCTCAGATAATTTGGTAGAAAAGGCAACTCTAACAGAATAACGAGCAAAGTGGGAACTGCAATGAAAATAGCCAAGAGTTTTGCCTTCTTGAATGATCGCTCGCGCAAGTAGAACAGAAATAACAAAGAAAGCACAAAAACAACAAACGCTAACGTTTCCATTTGAGAAATCCCTGCTAATACCAACAAAACGACGAAAAGGACAACTTTTCGTTTAGAGTTTTTTTCTAACAAATCAGGAAGTACCAAAAACAGCCCGATTTGAATTAAAAGAAAGCAAAACAGATTTCTGTGTAGATCTTGAACCATCCGTATAATGTTAAAGTCAATGACCGAAAATCCCATAGCCAGCAATGAAAGATTCCAAGATTTGGAAAATTTCTTAGCAATCATGAAATTAACTAAAGAAAACGAAACTCCGATGATGAGAGGGAGAATTTTCTCGATTAGAACGAAAGAAGTATGGAAGGCAGAATATGTGAAATATTCCAAAACGCAGTAGAAATTTATCTCCCGCGTTTCTTGAAACATGGCAGGAAATCCTTGTTCCACTACTAGTCTTATGTTACGAACGTACCATGCTGTGTCCCAGCCGAAAGGGACGATGTAGCCCTTTACGTAGTAGGGGAAGGAAAGAATTATAAAATTCAAAGTTATCAGCAAGAAAATAGTTGCTTGTACGCGAATGTTTCGGGGAAAAATGTTCTCCGTTTGCCTCACCCTTTCGCTATCGTTTTCCAAAGGACACTTTGCCTTTTTAGAATATAGTCGGCGAAGCCGCCTATTATTGCTATTTGAACGAAGATTCCATAGGAGAGTGAAGCTAATAGTTTTCGCCCTCTACTAAACATACTTAGGAAGGTTAAGGCTATTATTACTGCAACAGCTAATGCGGCTACTCCGCTGAAAGACAAGAAAACAAAAATAGCAAAAGGGCTCAAGATTTCAATTATCAAAAGAAGTATAGGAAGTGAGATTACTCTAAGGAAGTGAGCGGGGAATATTAACATTCCAAACAAGCCATGCTTTGGGTTGAAAAACATGTTTTTGAATCTCAGTGTTCCCTGAATCGTGCCTACAGTAGTTCGTCTTTTATGAGCTATTTGACCCGAAACATTTTCCGCATCTTTTTCATAAACATGAGCCAAAGGTTCGCATAGACAACGATGTCCATTGCTTCTTGTTTTTAGAAGAATGTGCCTATCATCATTAACTATGTCTTCATCTAATCTTCCCACAATAGATTTACGAAAGGCGCATAACTCGCCTGACCAGAAAGAAGCTGAGTCAAATTTTGATTCCCACTCTCTAAGTCTTTGTCTGAAAATTTTGTAGAAAAAGTGGTTCATCTTGCTTGTTATGGATTTACTTGGGATGATTGTTACGTTGCCCACTACAGCGCCGACTGTCTCATCAGCGAAATTCTTCACTAATTCCTTCACAGCATTCTTCTCTAGACTTGCGTCAGCGTCTGTCATTACCACGATATCACTTTTACATACACTAAGCCCACAGTTTATTGCGGAAGACTTACCTAACCTCTGTGGCTGCCTTATCAATTTGATCTTCTCTTGAGCAACATACTCGGAAAGTATGAGATTTGTGTTGTCTGTAGATCCGGATTCTACAACTACTATCTCAAATTTGTCTTTCGGATAATCGATTTCTAAAGTGTTTTTAATTTTATGATCAACCACCGAGGCTACGTTATAGCAAGGGATGAGAATCGATATGGATGGTGCAAAATTTTCATCCTTTTGAATTTTCTTCCCTTTTACTTTGGCTAAGATAAAAACGAGAAAGAAATATCCAAAATTGATTATTATAAACAAGATGAGCGCAGCAATCCAGATTTCTGCTAGTAGCCAAAGAATTTCCATTTTAAAGATTCACCAATGGATCTTCAATAATCGTTAACACATGTAGTATCTCTTTAAACTTTTAAGCTCTTAAATTTTAATCTTGTGATATACTGAACTGAAACTATTATCGTTTGATATTCAATGATGAAGGCAAAACCAAACGAAAGATTTTATGGAATGGGCGGTCTGTTTTTTGGATTTCGACAATTTTCTCCTTGCAATCAGAGCTAAAGTAGTGGTAACAACAAACAACACTAAAATGACGGATGATAACACCCATGGAAACATGGTTGATCTAGTCTTGTCGCTGATTTGTTGAGAGTCTGAAAATAATTCTCCTGTATCGGCGACTAGAATGAAGAAATGGTATGTCGTGCCTTGTGAGAGGCCTGTTAATCTGTACGTCGTGTTTGATTTTTCTGTTATGCTCTGGATCAGTTTCCAACTTTTCCCGTCAAGTGACATGTACACCTCATATCTGGCAAAGTCTCTAGCTGTTGATTCATTCCACATCAATTTCATTGAGTCCTCAGTTATCTCCTCAATATTATGGAGTTCAACAGCCTTAGGTGGAAGGTTCAAGATTCTTATAGTGGTTGAAGTTTTGCAAGTCGTCAAAACAGTTAGGATGCGATTTATCGGGTCCCAATTGTCTTCCCCCCGAGTTTCATTGTAATCAACATCCCAAGCGTCACCCCAGAATGGTGTTTGAGAAGTTTCATTAAATGGAATGTGAAGCTTCATGGCTACGTTAACCACATTTGTTGCGGCAACAGTTACGGTCAGACGGTTATATGAAAAGTCAAATTTTTCGACGGTGACGTTCAAAGAAGACCCACTTGTCATTGTCACGGTTACAGAGTATGCGCCGGGGTCCCAGAGGAATAGTTGGGATGTATTTTCAACATAGAGAAAAAATGATGACCCGTCAACAGTTATGTTGCTTGCTACTCTTCCTTCCGGAAGGGTAAAGGTTAGATTGAGACAAGAAGATGTTCCGCTTATATTAAAGCAAATTTGGTTGTTTGCATAATTTAACGATCCTTTTATCTTAAACATTGGATAGTAGGGCACATAATACGTTAGATCGGCTTCAACAGTTGTTGTAGTCTGCATCGAATAGACAGAGCATGCATAGATCGCCGCACCTAATGTGTAGCTTGACGAATCCAGCCAGTCGAGAGTATTATCAGATATAGGTTCATAGCTTGTTGTGTTAACAGAATAGCAAAAACCATAGGGCATTTTATAGTATAGAAGGAAGGAATTCACGGTGCTTTTGAGGTCGTCAAGGTATGTTTGGTTCTTTGTTAAATGAAATAGATAGGCGTCGCATTGCACCATCATTTGCTGTGTGTAAATATCGCTTACATCATTTGGATAATTGGTCTCATTCAAACGGGTGACGTATAAGTCATTTACCAATGCCTTACTATGAATGGTGTTCCACAGACTTTCTGCGTAAGTTAGATACATGTCTATTGATGCGTACTGAAACAATTGAAGCAATGCAACGATGTATATTTGGGGACCATCTATAAGATCCAAGAAAGACTGTCGGGTGCATCCATCTGTCCATACAGCTCGAAGGGTTCTACCTCGCTCATAAGACCACGCATAAAATAACTGTGCGTCTGTAAGATTGACTGCAAGCGAGAGATAAAAATCATCATTTGTTACCTCGTAAGCGTACAAAAGGACGTTTTGAATCGGATCAAAATTCGGCTCGCAAAAATCCATAACTACCGTACCATTGGAGCTGATACTTAGTGGAACAAGATTTGTTGTTGGGTTTCTCTTAGCCCAAAACGCTTGGGTTAAATCCTTTGCCCACACCTTGAAAGCTTCTAGAGAGGTAACTTCGTATCCTTTGATGTATGCACCTATTAAACGCTCTATTTCCAGAGGAACCCTTGCATCTGGACTTATAATGGTCCCATTAGTGACCGAAATTGAGCGGTGAGGTAGGTTAGTTGTGTGGTTTATGCCGTACACGTACAGGGCTCTGGCGAAATTGTTGGCGTAAGTTAAATAGATCTTGTTCGAAAATACGCTGTAGAAGTCGTACATGCTATTCACTGTGATTGCACCCCATAGGATTTCTAATTTATCTACGTAAGTCTTGCTTGTAGAATTCCAATATGTTGAAAAGAGCTGCGTTTGCGGATTATACAGGTAATTTATGGCTCCGTCAAAAGCTTCTCTTGCAGCCTCCAAGTATGTTTTGTTTCCCGTAATTTTGTAGGCTTCTGTAAACGTTGGAAGGGTAAGGTCAAAACGGCACAAGTCTTCATAATCGCGAGAATCATTACTTGCTCCCCAACCAGCTAGCACCTGCTTCGATTCTTCGTCTCTATGTTCTAGAAGTGTGTTTAAGCTCCATTCGTATTCTACTAAGTACGTCTCAGGTGTTGGAAGAGAAACTATATCAGCAATTACATCGTCTAAATACCATGTTCCCTGAACATTTGCTGTTTCAAGACTGATGTGAATCTCTTTAAGAAGACTCAGATTCACCCTTCCTACTCTCGTGAAGTTTGTGTCAAAATAAAGCACAAATTGCCTCCACCCAGAAAAGTCATCATAGAAATCATAATAAAGTCCATTTTCTGCATCAGGAGTATACAGATAAAGTCTAAATTTAGCGTCCGTTCCATTGCCGTACCACCAAAAAACAAATACACTTCTCATGTAGAAATTCTGGTTTCCTTCATATTTGTGACAAATATCAAAGTATCTGTAAACTCCATTTTGACTGGTTATCTTTAAACTGGTGTCACCAGCTTTTTTGTTCAAATAATCATCCGACATGTCTATAGCTATGTTTCCATCACCCGAATACCGTATATCCCAAAAACCGCTTTGAACATCGTCTGTAATTGTCAATGGATGCACTAGGTTCCAAGCAACATCTGAAAATGATGGAACGGCTAATACAGGTGTACCCAATGAGTTATCTGAGAGCAGAAACGAAAACTGTAAAATAAGAATGATAATAATAGAAAATGGTGCAAAGACGTGCCTTTTTTTGGAGAGTTTCATTCAGACTTCAGCCTCCATTCTGAGATTTCAACTTGATTTTAGCCTTAGGTAGGTAGAGAAGATTATTACTAGGACCTTTAAAGCGTATTTGTTGATTTTAGAAGCAACTTTTGATTGTCCATGCTTTCTGGGATTAACTTGAACTGGTATTTCTGCACAACTGAATCCTTTGTGGCGAAGAACAAGAATCATCTCTTGAGTGTAGGTGAAATCTGAGATAAGATTCAGCGATAAAAGGGCTTTTCTGTTAAAGGCTCTAAAACCCGTTTGTGTGTCCGTCAACTTCATTCCTGCTAAAAGGTTTATTAAGGCAGTTAAAACTTTATTTCCAACGTTCTTTGTTATTGACATCTCTGCCAGTTGCCTCTGTAAGAAACGTGACCCTAATACAATATCTGCCTCTCCAGCAACAATGGGCTGTATTAGACGCGGTATGTCTTCTGGCATATGTTGTCCGTCAGCATCAATTGTTATGACAACGCTAGGTTCTAAGAATTTTTTTATATACGCAATTCCTGTTTTCATTGCGGCGCCTACGCCCATATTTCTAGGGTGGCATATGACAGTTGCACCATGAAGTCTTGCTATCTTTTCAGTGTTGTCTGTTGAGTGATCATCAACTACAATGACATGGTCCACGTATTTCTTTGTTTTCTGAATGATGGTCGCTATGCTTTCTTCCTCATTAAAGGCAGGGATGATTGCTACGTACATGTTGCATCTTCTTTTCTAAAGCTTTAGGATCATAGCATTTTAATCTTGTGTAATCTGAACATTGGAGTTTGTTATCAGTGGTCCATCACTGAAGAGAAACGTTTCCTTTGAAATGATGAATTTGCTCTGGGCGAAACATTTTTTATCCTTTGTTATAACCTAAAACTGGAGAACTTGGAATCTAACACTATTATCCAGAAACTCTTCCACGACTATTACATGAAAGACTATTCCTCGAACAACTCTGTTTCCATGATTGATAAACGCGAATTCGGTTTTATTCTATTTGAAGGATGGATGCTCCGTCACAAAAGTTTTAAACATGGTGAAGAATTGAAAAAGTTTCTGCAGAGTTCCGTTCCATCAGATGCCTACTGTTCATGTGCTTATTATGAAAATGCGGAGGCTGAAATGGATAAGAAAGGTTGGCTGGGTGCAGATTTAATTTTCGATATTGACGCTGATCATATTCCTACTCCTTGTGATAAAATCCATGACACTTGGGTTTGTGGCAGCTGCGGTTTCACTGGAAAGGGTGTTGTGCATGAATTTTGTCCAGTTTGTGGTGGCGAAAAGTTTGATGTGAGCACATGGCCTTGTGAAGTTTGTTTGGATTCAGCTCGAACTGAGACCATGAAGCTTTTAGATATGCTAATGCGTGATTTTGGCTTTTCTAAAAATGAAGTGCGTGTGTGTTTTTCTGGGCATCGTGGCTATCACGTCCATGTCGAAAATGAAGCAGTTAGGACACTTGATGCTGTTGCACGGAAAGAGATTGTAGATTATATTTGTGGCTTGGGCATTGATGTCGCTTTTCACGGTCTAAGTTGGAAAGGTCGAAAGGCGTCTTATGATTTGAGAGGTTCGGGCTTGAATGTTTCTGATTGGCGTGGAAGAATTGAAAGAGGAATGTTTGATTTTATTCATAACGCCAACGAAGAAGAACTCAGTAAAGCAGGATTAAATAAGTCGGTCGCAGAAAGGATTCTGGATAATAAAGACGTGATTCTAAAAAGCTGGGAGACTTCCGGACTTTGGGGTGTTGTTAGAGGTTTAGGTTCTGAAAGTTTGAGGAAGATAGCAGAGTATAACGCGAGTTTGCAGTCAGCAAAAATCGACACTGTTGTTACAACCGACGTTCATCGTTTGATTAGGTTAGCGAAATCGCTGCATGGCAAGACTGGCTTAATGAAAATTGAGTTTCCGACCTCATCCATAGCTGAATTCGACCCGTTTAAAAGCGCAGTAGCATTTAAAAAAGGCGTTGTGACTGTTTTTGTTTCTGATGCTCCTGAGTTTAGGCTTGGTGATGAAGTGTTTGGTCCGTATAAGAAGCAAAGGGTTGAGTTGCCTACTGCAGCGTCGGTACTCCTCATTTGTAAAGGTAGAGCAGAGGTTGTAGATCAAAATGTACAATGAGTTGTACGAAATTTGGAAAAGAGAGCTTGAAAGCGCTAAGCTGGAAAAGCTTCCTTCGGATTTTTATTCTAGAATTGCTGATTATTTAAGAAAAATCAAAGAAGAAAGTCGAATGATTGACAAAAGAACTGTGAAAGCAGCACTTCTTAAGATCGAGATGCGGAACGTTAAACATATGTTTCGTGAATTGATTCGAACACGTTATAAAAAATTAGTTAGACAAATGGCTAAAGGCGGAAAAATTCCGTTAGATGTTTTAGCAGTTGAGGAAGCGAAGATTTACACAGGGGTTTCCTCCTTTGGGGAGGCATTTCGGAGTTTCGCCAAAGATATTCTTCATAAACATATAGCTAAAGTTGACGTTGAACAGAAACGTAACCGGGCTATTTTGCGTTTTTTGAGGGACGTTCCAGCCATTATAGGTGCAGATATGAAAACCTATGGGCCTTTTAAAGTTGAGGATGTTGCATCTTTGCCAGTTGACAACGCTAACATCCTGATTAAACAAGGTTTGGCTAAAAGAGTTGAAGTTTAGTTAGATTTGGCGAAAAAATATAAGAGTAAGCGTGTTTTCTTTATGCAAAGCTGGTCGTGATCAAAGTGAACGTTCCTAAAGAAATCAGAACATTTTGTCCAAAATGCCAAAAGCATCAAATTCACACGGTTACCCTTTATAAGACTGGGAAGCGAAGAGCCTTAGCTAAAGGCGAGCGTCACCATGAACGGGAAAAGAAAGGCTATGGCGGACAGAAATACTCTCTTCAAAGAGAATTTGCTAAAACAACTAAGAAGCAAACATTGAAACTAAAGTGCAAGGTTTGCGGTTACATGAGACATAAAGATGGTGTGCGATTAAGGAAATTAGTAATTGCTTGAATTGGAGGTTAGTGTTGTGGCTGAATGGGAAAAACTCATTCCGAGACCGAGAAGCAGTTTCGTCCGAGTGAAGTGCCTAAAGTGCGGTAACGAACAATTAGTCTTTAGTAGCGCCGTAAACAGAGTTAATTGCACCGTCTGCGGAACTGAACTTGCAGAACCTTCGGGTGGAAAGGCGATAATTAAGGGCGAAGTAGTCGAAGTTTTTGAATAGGGATGGAGTAGTACTAATGGCACTTAAAAAGCAAGAATGGCCAGAGATCGGCGATTTGGTGATAGCCACAGTGGAAACTGTTACGGATTATGGTGCTTATGTAAAACTAGACGAATATGATAAAAGAGGGCTACTGCACATTTCCGAAATTTCTTCTTCTTGGATCCGAAACATACGGGATTTTGTTCGTGAAGGACAAAAAATTGTTTTGAAAGTTTTAAGGGTGGACATAGAAAAAGGGCACGTAGATTTATCTCTCAGAAGGGTTACGAAAAGAGAGAAAATCGAGAAAATTATGTTCTGGAAAAAAGAGAGAAAGGCTGAAGCTTTACTTCGGAGCGTCGCTGAAAGAACTGGTCTACCACTAGAGGACGTATATGAAAAAGTTGGAGAACTCTTGGAAAAGGAATACGGGTTATATGAAGGTTTCGAGAAAGTTGCAAAAGAGGGCGCAGAAGTTTTAACAAAAATAGGCGTATCCGAAGAACTTGCACTTGCTCTTTCTGAGGTTGCAAGAGAAAGAGTGCATGTACCAATGGTTAAGGTGAAAGGCATAGTCGAACTTCGTTGTTTGAAGCCCAACGGGGTAAAAATTATTAAAGAAGCCTTCATAAACGCTAAAAAAGCTGAAAAATCTCGAGACGCGAAGCTTCGGTTTTACGTTGTTGCTGCACCAAAATACTGCATTGAGGTTCTCGCAGAAAACTATAAACGTGCGGAAGACGTTTTGCAAAAAGTTGCCCAAAACGTTATTTCAAACGTTGCTAAAGCTGGTGGACAAGGCGCCTTTAAAAGGGAAAAGTGATGGTCTGGCTTTTAAGAAAATGTGAAAAATGTGGAAAATACACATTAAAAAAAGATGCATGTCCATATTGTAGTGGAAAAGTTCGGGTGCCACATCCACCAAAGTTTTCGCCTGATGACAAATACCTCATGTATAGAATGGCTTCAAAAAAGGAGGTTTCAACAAGTGAAAGAGACGTTCATTAGAGAACATGGAAAAATTGAATTGAATAATCCTATTCTAATTGAGGGACTCCCAGGATTAGGACTTGTTGGTAAGATTGCTGCACGCTATCTAATCAAACAATTAAAGGCCGAACGGTTTGCCTATCTTTATTCTCCTCATTTCCCATATTTCGTGCTTGTTAACAAGAAGGGAAGTGTTAGGCTTCTACGTGGAACATTTCACTTTTGGAAGGACAAAAAAGAAAAGAATGACCTTATATTTTTTACTGGTGACAGCCAAGCACAAACAATTGAGGGGCAATATGAAATTTCTGACCGTATACTGGATTTCGCCGAACAATACAATGTAAAGATGATTGTCACGATAGGTGGCTATCGAATGGAAGTAAAAGACAAGCCCAAAGTTATTGCGGCAGCCACAAACACAGAATTATTGAACAAGGCTTTACATGCTGGAGCTATGGTAAGTCCAATGGGAAGCCCTATTGTTGGCACTGCAGGCTTAATCTTGGGCTTAGCCCGTTTCAGGAAGATGGGTGCTATCTGCCTTTTAGCTGAGACCAGAGGGTACTTACCAGACCCAACTGCTGCTAAAAGCGTTTTAGAAGTATTGCAAGCGATTCTAAATTTTGACGTAGATTTGAGTGGTTTAGACGGAGAAATTGCCAAGGCAGAGAAAATGGTTACGCGTTTGCAGAAAATTGAGGAAAAAAGAGCCCTGCAATCTGAGGAACTGCGGAAAAAAGAGGACAAGAAAGTCACGTATATTTCCTAGATGCTAAAAGCCAATTCTTCATTTACTATTCTAGCGATTTTTTCAGCAGCGTTTCCATCTCCATAAGGAGAGGTCTTTGGTAGTTCCTTTCGGTTATCTAACATTCTTTTCATTGCTCCTAATATTTTCTGTTTTTCTACGCCAACAACTTCAGCGAGCCCGGCCGTGACGGCTTCTGGTCTTTCAGTGGAAAGGCGAATGACCAAAACAGGTTTTCGAATGCATGGTGCTGTTGCTTCTTCTTGTATGCCTCCTGAGTCTGTAATTATCATTTCGCATTTTTTCATCAACACTAAGAAGTCTAAATAACCAAGAGGTGGCAAAATCTGTAAGTTTTCTGATTCTCTGATTTCTCTGTAAATCTTGTTTTGCTGCAATCTCTTTTTTGTGCGTGGGTGCATTGGATAAACGACTGGCATGGGAGCTTCTGTGAAGGCTTCAACGAAACTTTTGAGAACCACGAAGTCGTCTACATTTTCTGCTCTATGGGCGGTTGCTAAAATAAATTTTTTGAAACGGACAGTTTCCAATATTTTTGATTTCTTTTCCGCTATAGGTAGGTGTTGAATTACAGCGTCTATTACAGTATTTCCAGTTACGTAAATTTTCCCCCAGACATTTTCTCTTTTCAAGTTGCTCTCAGCTGTTTCTGTAGGTGCAAACAAATAGGCGGATATATGATCTGTTAGGCGTCTGTTGTGTTCTTCTGGCATGCGCAAGTCAAAGCTTCTCAACCCAGCTTCAACATGTCCGACGGAAATTCCAAGCTTGACAGCCGCTAAGGCTGTTGCTAATACTCCATTTGTATCTCCTTCCACCAAAACAAGTGCGGGCAAAGTCTTCTTTAATAGTTGTTCCATGTTGGTTATTATGCGTGCGGTTTGGGCTCCTTGCGAATACGCTATGACTTTGTATGCGTAGTCGGGCATTGGGAGTTCAAGTTCTTCGACGAGTTTTTGAGACATGTTGTAATCATAATGTTGACCGCAATGGACGAAAATCAATGGTGTTCTGCTTTTCCGTAAAGCTCTAATGACTGGCGCCATTTTTATGATTTCTGGGCGTGTGCCAACAACAACTATCACTGTTTCCATTAATCAACACTTTTTGACATCTGATTAATAATGCCAATGCACTTTTAACATTTATTTGAGAATTAAACTATTTTGTTAGAGCTTAATCCTGAATATTTCTGCGAGGTTCTAATTATCAATCGACTATATGAATAGTAATTGTTAGATTGCTTAGTTTTTGTGACATACAAAGCATCTTACTTCTCTTTTCCACTTATTTTCTCAGCAAAATTCAAATCGGAGATGAATACATGCAGCTATTAAGAAAAAAGAAAGGGTTAAGCACCGTAGTAACTACCCTAATAATTCTTGTGGTTTCTGTACTGCTAGCAACCATCGTAACATTTTACGCAATAAACGTGACCACAACAAGAGTGCAAGAAGAAGCATTACACCTATCCAAGCAGCACGTTTGGTATAACACGACAGGTTCATGGGCCCAAGCAGCCTTAGTCATCGTAAACACTGGTGGAAAAGACGTGGTTCTTGATAAGATTTCAGTGCGCGGGCAAGAGTCCCCTTGGGCAAACATTTACTACTGGAGAACAAACAACGTAACAGTCTCAGACGATTTAACGGTGACCCCCACCAACATCACTGGTTTAACTTTCGACATTACCGTTCAGGGAAGTACGCGAAGTTTTCGGCAAGCTGATGATGATTTAACGCTAAAGTCTGGTTGGACTATTGTAGTTTACATAATGAATCCTGATAGCGTAGCATTGAATGATGTTGGCATACCCGTCGGCATAACAGTTTTCACTTCAAATGCTCAATATTATAAAGAAGCTAACATTGAAGCAGCGCAATAACAACATCTTCTTTTTCTATTAAAGCTCTCCAGCGAAGTTCTATGTCTTCTTTAGGTAGCCTTCTCGGGGTTCGTAAATTGTTCCTTCACGTAACAATTGCCCAATTAGACGTTCTGCCTCGCCTCTTGATATCTGATATTTCGTTTCCAACTCGTTCAAAAGTGCTGTTTTTTCAACCACTCCTGTTTCCTTCTCCATTACCATCAATGTTGAGAGAATTGTTTGCAGTTTGTCTCTTACGCTCTTAGGTTTCCCAGTCATTATGAGGTCTATGTCATACTTATATGAGGATAGGTCTATTCCAACTTCTTCAAGAGATCTCTTCATTATAGTGATGGCTGCTTCTGCATCCTCGGCTAAAACTTCTTTTCTGAGGGCTGTACGAGCCCTTGCTTCAGCTACACGTACAAGAGATTCGAGTTGACGTGCCGTTATTGCAACTGGCGAACCTTCTGCTTCGCTTGCTGAACGCATTGCCAAGTAGAAATCGTTGAGGCGTTTTAATGCCTCTTGGGTTAAGACAGGTTTAATTCCTTTAGCATAGCTTACATATTTCCGTAGAAGCTCAAGGGGTATTGGCGGCTCCACAGGGCTCAGACCTTTTCTGTGGATTTCAAGAATGTGCTCTGACATTTTGCTATCTGCTTCTTTATTTGGCACATCTCTTAAAACGAAAATTAGGTCGAACCTTGAAAGTATCGTTACAGGCAATGAGATGTTTTCAGCCACTGTGCGATGCGGTTCATATCTTCCCAATGCGGGGTTGGCAGCTGCGAGTATGGCGGTTCTTGCATTAAGCGTTGCGACGATGCCGCCTTTTGCAACTGAAACTGTATGCTGTTCCATAGCCTCATGAATGGCAACCCTATCTTCCGGACGCATTTTATCCATTTCGTCGATGCACGCTATTCCCTTGTCGGCTAGTACCAGCGCTCCTGCTTCAAGGCTCATTCCGCCACCCCTCTCACGTATGACAGCAGCAGTTAAGCCAGCAGCCGTTGTGCCACGTCCAGAAGTGTATAATCCCCGAGGTGCGACTCTCGCCACATATTGCAGAAGCTGAGATTTTGCTGTTCCCGGGTCTCCTATCAAAAGAGCGTTTAATTCTCCTCTTATCGTTATGTCTGGAAGAGTTTTGGGCACGCCACCGAATAGAAGATACATTATTGACTCTTTTACATGTTCGTATCCATAAATTGATGGTGCAATTGAGTTTATGATTTTCCGGTGTATCCATGGGTCTTTTGCAAGTTCAAGGATTTTCTCCTCTTCTTCTGGTGACGGAAGTATTATTTCTGGTTCTTTGCCCAAAACCCCAATTGAGTTAGCATCTAAATGTAAAATAAATGTGCGAAGTTTCCCGACTCTTGGGAGCGTTGGGGCTAATGCACGAACTATTCCAACTACCGAAACGTGGTCGCCCGGCCTCGCAACATCAACTATTTCGCTTCCTACAAGCTTAATGTTTAATGTTCTGGGGAGCTGTCCTGGCGGTAGGTCTTCTGGTCTTTCTTGAACACGAAGTTCTTGGGAGTCTATGAATGTAGATTCTTCTTGAATGAAATCGAATGGCCCTGTTCTCCTACATGAGGGGTCGGTGCACTCGAAGGGCGCCCTTAGAAACGGCCCTGTTTGGTTTATATGTGTTATTGTTCCACATCTTTTGCATTTGAATGCTGCTTGCATAACCATAGGACGAACAGGTGTCGAACGCACAACTATGCCTTCAACCAGTACAAGTCTTCCAATATGATCTGAACCAAGTTTCCGCAACTGTGCAGCTTCTAACAGCCGCACAATTCTGACATTTACTGTTTCCAGTTTTTCGGCATATTCAGGTTCTTCTATCTGTAGTTGTGAATAGGCCGCATTATTGGCATGTTTCAAATACTCCTCTGGCTTTTCCAAAAGTTCCTCGGCAAGTTTTTGGTCAAAGGTCAAGAGGTCTTCGAAGTCCACTGTTAGTGATATTTTACCTGCCACTGCCGTTTGTGAAATTCTTTGGCGGTATCTGTCCGTTTTGAAAAACTCCATGAAGCGTTCTTGCGGGTCTATGACTTCTAATTCTTCCGTCATTCTTCCGCCCTCTCATACTCTAATATTTCCGTTCGCCACCCATGAATAAGTTTATAGAGTTTTTCGTAAAGAAACCTTTCCTCGTCTGTAAAATTTTTTAGTACTTGTTCTGTTTGGGCTGGAGCCGAGGCAAGTGAGACAAGTTTCTTTAATCTTGAATTTACAATGTCTCGTGTTAAATGCTTAGCCTTTTCGTATTCCCGCATTTTCTCGGGGGATTTTGCAGCTTCTTCCTTTAGCCATATTGAATATCTTCGAAGTTTAGGATAGAAATTCTCTGGTACTTTGGCTATTTGCCCAGCTGTTTGAACGCGTTCTGTCCATTGTATTTTGTAAAGCTTAGTCGCATCTAAGTGCTCTTCTTCACGAAAGCGTGCGATTCCGGACTTTTCAAGCTCTTGAGCTATCCAATGGGGGATTTCATATTCGTTTCCTTCTTCAAAAGGGCCTACATTTAATCCAGCAAGCTTAATTTCTGGACAATTCCTATTCGCAATGACCTTTACAAGTGAGTTTTCAAAACTGAAATCCAAACTCCCAATGTTCATTGAAATTGCTTTTGCCATCCTTTTCCTCTCTCCCAAACCGTAAAGCTACTATTACAGAGCAGATATAAGAACTGCAGTTTAAAAACTTAGATTAAAAGTTTAAGAAAATTCGGAATGTCTTTTTGTTTGCTTAAACAAGTTAAAATTGAAAGGGTAAAATGCGTTATGCTTTGTTACGACCATAAGCCATAGCGTACACTATGGAAAAATTCCTCTATCTTTAACAATTTGCAATGCCCTGGATAAAGCCAATACACAAGCTGCTTCTCTATTAGTGATACCATAAAGATTGGCAGTCGATTTTACATTGTTGTACGCGTTGGTCATTTTATGTCTGAGCTTATTGTTGACTGTCTCTAAC
>CAYZEP010000011.1:0-34065 GCA_964477645.1 uncultured Candidatus Bathyarchaeia archaeon
GAGCGTTCGGCTGATAACCGAAAGGTCGCCGGTTCAAATCCGGCCCGGCCCACTAAAATCTTTTATAAAGCTTATACAGAGAAAGTTTGTTTGGTGGTAAGTTTGGTGAAAGATGATGAGATTTTGGAAGAGTTGCGGCGTATTCGAACGCTTTTGGAGCCTAAGCCTGCCCCGCCAGCTCCGCCTCCAAAGAAGGGTTTATGGAATGAGTTCATGGATTTCCTTTCAAAGTACAAGGTCATGGGTCTTGCTGTGGCTTTCATTATGGGTGTCTATCTAGGCGCTCTAGTGCAGGCGCTTGTGAAAGATTTAGTGATGCCAGTAATAGGTCTTGTAATACCTGGTCTCGGAAACTTAGCGACCTTCAGAATTGGTGTTCCACCGACAACGTTTGACAGTGAAGGAAAACCGCCAGTGGACTACGTCGGCCAAATATTTGGTGTCGGAGACTTCCTAGTGGCGCTGATAACCTTCATTATCGTAGCTTTCGTTATTTTCATTATAGTGAAGATAACGAAAAAATGGGGCATAGAATAATTCTGAAAACCTAAGCCACAAACTGAATCTGATCAAACCATCAGAGAACAGAAATCGTACGGAGGAAAACGTAGGTGAGATATTTACAATTTGCAATTGGACTTGTTTGGATCTATTAGTGAAAGAAGGTCTTTCGTTTTGTCTGCAGAAGATTGGTTTTCAACTTTGTAGGATTTAAGCCCAAGCATAATTAAATGTTCGATAAACGTGCTTCGTTTTTCTCTTCCTCGAAGGTTTTCAATTTCTCTGAAGAGTTTTGCGTCTATTGTTAAGCCGATGTGATGTTTCACGTTTGTAGCCTCCATACATCATGTATATTTAGTATACCAAAAAGCTTTATTAGTTTTATTGAACAAGTTACACTTATACTGTTTCAAGAGATGCCCGAAAAATGAAAACTTTAAGAATATCAGATGATGCTCACCAGAGGCTCACTGCTTTACTGGGTGAACTAACAGCGCAAACAATGAAGATGCAAACCTACACTGACGCTATAGAAAATCTGCTCTCACAATCTGTAATATTGCCGTCTGAACTGCTTACTCAAATCGAAAGTTTCATAGAAGAGAATAAGCATCTGGGCTATACAACAAGGGAAGAACTTATTCGGGACGCTGTTAGGTGGAGACTACGATTTCTGAAAGAAGAGTATGAATATTTAGAAATTCCAAAAGAAGAATGTGAAAGACTACAACAAGCAATAAAGGACATGGACTTGCCATTCTTAACCGCAAGCGGTTTCATAGACCAACAAATAAAGACCCTATTGGAAAAACATGCTGAGTGGATAAGGCAAAGTGAGGAATACGAGAAAAAGAGCCGAAAGAAAAGATGATAAAGCCCCTTTCTCCGTTGTTATTTGAGTCGAAAAGCTGAAATTTAGATTATAGCTATAACTATGTCTGGTGTCTCTATGCCCTACTACATTCTGTTGTCGAACTTGACGGATGAAGGATGGAAAACTGTTAAGGAAAAACCTGAAAGAATTAAGGAAGTCAACAAGGAGCTTGAGGCTTTTGGAGCTCGAGTGATCGGTCAATACGCTGTTTTGGGACCGTACGACTTTCTGAACATTGTGGAGGCTCCGAACAACGAAACCATTGCTAGGGTGTCTATTGAGCTTGGTTCAAGGGGAACAATTAAAATCTTAAGCATGGCTGCTGTTCCCATAAACGAGTTTATAGCTTCAGTGAAAAAACGCTAAATGTAAACAAGCAAATAACCACAATCCTTTTTTTTCTTAATGTAGAATCCTCATTCTAAATTCATAAACCTAATTACTTTTTGTTCCGATACCGATTCCGAGAAGTCTTAATTAATATTAACTAGAGGTTGAAAATTGGCAGGTCCATTGTTGCCTGAGTTTCTCGGAATCTTGGGAATCGACGTATTCTTAGTCTTGAGCATACTGACCTGCTTGTTTGATTTTCCGATTTTTCTTCAGTATGTTTATCACATTTCAGCTTATGTCGGTTTTCTTCAGCTTTGGGTCAATTATGTTTTTGCTTTCAGCGAAGAAACGCGTTTCTTTATCTGCATTGCTTACCTGATCATAGGGCTTGCAAACATTATTTTTGTGAATGGGTACGTAGGCTTTCGTGAGAGAAAAATTCTTTGGACGACATCTTTTCTGTGCTGCGTGACAATCCCAACCACGCTGATGAGCTTTTCTGCTGCATCGTGGTATGTTAACAAAATAGTGATTTCTTTGCCTTCGCTTCCTTTGATTCAGCCCGAGGTTATCGGGGCAATCTTTGTGGTGTGCGGTGTAGTTTTGGCGATAAGCTTGGTTTCTTCCATGCTTGATCTAAAGCTTCCTGGTTCTTCTGTTTCCAAAAAAAGGAGAGAAAGGGAGGTGAAAAAATAGATGAAAACTGGAGATAATGATAGGAATAGTAAGAGGAAGATCTTGCGTCTTCTATGTTTTGTGCTGAGCGGTTTGTTGGTGATGACTGTTAGTGCATCAGTGTACTACTCTTTAAGTATGCAGCCAAGTGTGACGATCATGCCAAGTGTAGTGGTATTTAAAGAAGGTAACGATTGGGATGCCGCTTGGTCCCCGATTGGAACAAACAACACTTGGTGCTCGCTTGCGCTTAAAGCCTATCCAAACGCTACGTTGACTTATGAACAACCACTTAACTTGAACAACACAGGCACGGCGGTTGACATTAGGCTTACATCAGTCTCGATTAGTCCAGATTCTGGAGACCCGTCAGTGAGTAACTTTGCCTTCATAAACTTCACTTTACATGACGGGACGGGAGCAATTATGGGTTCTTTAAATTACACAACGAGCGGTAATGATTGGAGTACTTCGTCTACGGGCTATGTAACGATGAATGCGGGTGATGAGTGGTATATCACGGTCCAAACTAAAGCTACGGCTGGAGCACAGGCTGACGTAGTGGTTAACATAGTGATTGCTGTGGACGTGCAAGAATAATCTTCTTTCTCATTTCTGCTACTTTAGGGAAGGCTATCTATGAGTAGGGTAAAGATACGTCTAGATCACAAAAGGATTCAACATTTGATTTGGCTAGTTTTAGTAGTCTTCATTTTATTGGATAGCGCTCTGAAGAGTGCTGCGGGAAGCTCATACTATTCTATGGCGACGCAAACTTATGCGAATGTTAGTTCGCCGCCTGTTATTCTTGAAGAAGGTATAGTTGGATCCAGCACAATCTATTCAAATAATACAAGCGCAAAGGTCAGTGTGGCTGCATCAGTGTCCCCGCAAACCTATGACTATGTCCTTAGAGTTGTTAACCAAGTTTCTGGTAATTGGACAATCAACCTTCAAGTCTACAACAGTATCAACATAGATCGCCTGTCAAGCCTAAACATAAGCCTTTACGACGGCAACTCAAGTAACCAAATAGCCATCAGTGAAGGATCAATAGTCAAGTCTGAAGGCGAACCGTACAACTTGTCTGGAGGCTTAGGATCAACAATATACGTAAGCATGAGCAACCTCGAAGCAACCACGACTGACACCTCATACATTTACGTGGACCTCAAAATCCTAACGCCAAACACATCAACCTACATCCTCTACGTTATCATTTTTGAAATTACATAAAGTTGATTTGGCGAAGTTGAAGCTGAATTCTTTAATGGTGAAAAGCATAAATTGGGTAATTGCTCGGTTATTTTGAGAGCATATTTAACCTAGTCAGTAATTTGTCAAAGAACGAGACTGCTTAGAGTGGTTGGCAAGTTGAAGGGAAAAAATCGAATAAGACAGTTTAGACAAGTTGCCGAGAGACTAGCTTCGGAGATTTCCACCCATGAGGGCGTTGCTGGAATTGTCTTCTTGGGCGGCTTAGTTAGGGGCTTTGCCGATAAATTTTCAGATTTAGACATCACAGTTTTCTTGAGCAAAAAAGACGAACAGCTAAGAATGCAAATCTATAATCTTGGCTTGGATGAGAAAAAACGTTCTTGCATTGACGTAGACCTTGAAATTCACATTTTGGAAGATTTTAAACGACGGAAATGGAGCGAAAAAGACAGATGGAATTTTTCCAAGGCTAAAATCGTCTTCGACAGAGAAGGAGAAATCGAGAAGGTTTTCAAAGAGAAGCTGAAAGTTCCAAAGAATTTTTGGGTCAAGCGCATTGCCATATATGCTGAGTATGTTAAGTGGTATTGCTGTCCGTCTAAAGAGTATGTTGGCACTGTTGCTGAGGCTTGGATTGATAGAGGCGATTTGGTGTCTGCGCATTATTGCTTGACCTACTCAATTGATTTGATGATTAAAATCATATTTGCATTGAACAAGGAGTTCTTGCCTGTGCAAAAATGGAGAATCGTCTATTCTCAAAATCTGAAGTGGCTTCCTGCAGGTTACATGAAGCTTCTCAGAGAAGCCATGATTATTAAGGAGCTATCAACACGCGATTTTAAACGGAGACTGAATGCTTTACGGAAAATGTGGAGTGATATTGTGCCAAAAATAGAAGAAGAAACGGGATTGACCATTGACTTAATTTCTAAATGTTATGTTGAAAAAGTGCTTCATCAAGCTATACCGCCTAATACATAATGATAACAGAAGATATATTAACGGAAAAATGCCCCGTAACCACTTTTTCTTTTTTGTAACTGTCTTCAAGCGGTTTTTGTCAGTATTTTTGGTTCTTTCCATTCTTCTCTGAGGATGCTGTATAGGCAGCGGTCTCTCCATTCTCCTCTGATAAAAGCGCTTTTTCGAATTGTTCCTTCCTTCTTGAACCCTGCTTTTTCCAGAGTCTTCTGAGAAGCCACATTGTCTACGTCGGTTATTGCCTGAACACGCACTATGTTTTTTGAAAGAAATAAGTAATCCACCATGATCTCTACAGCTTCAGTGCCGTAGCCTTTGCCTCTTTCACTTGGAGCCAGAACATAACCTATTTCCAGTAGTTCTCCCTTCGGAAAGTGGAAAAGGGTGCCGATTTTGGTTCCATCCTTCTTCTCTATGAAGAACCACTTGGTATCAGCAGTGAGGCTATCATACCTTTTCTCCCAGTCTGTTCTTGATTGTTGCGGAAGCCAGACATATTCACCCAAATATTCAGGATTGTTGCTCCATTCTGCCAACAACGGCAGGTCCTCTTTCTCAACAACCCTCAAATTCACACTCTTGCCTTCAAGCAAATCTGACCACCACTGTAAATGTTCAAGTTGGTTCGGCTATAACTTTTCCGCATTTCTTCCCTAGATAAATAACTCTTTTTTTAAAAAAAATCTTCGACAGCTTAATTGCAACCCTTTAAAGTGGAGTTAGCAGTCCAAATCTAGTCTATATGTAAGGGAGGGGTCTAGTCTTCACAGAGCACCAGAAGAGAATAAAAAACCTAGAGGACAGGGTCCGTATTGGCTTGTTTTGACACCAAAACTAAAGAGAAATCCAACCACTCCATTCCATTCTCGGATTCAGATTTGAAGTTCATAATTCTTTAATAACCGCTTGAACTCCCATCAAAGCAAAAAATAACGAAGAGGAAACTTCATGAAAATTAAAAATCTGCTTGGAATACTGCTCATCAGCATCGCTTTAGCCAGTGCCATATCTCCAGCATTTACAACGAATACTCTGGTTGCCTCAGACTTCCAGCTTGAAAGCTGGGCAAAAACAGTTGATTTTTTCGATTATGCTAGGGCTTATGCCACGCTTCATGGAATGACCGCGCCTCCAGCCAATTATCATGCTTACTTGTACATGACCTACATAAACACCAGCGGTTTACACTTACTTTACGCTGGATTAAACAACATAACCTTCGGAGGAGGAGCATACTTCACCATACCCATGCAAACCTTCATGATGCACTACAAAACCGAAAACCACAACCGCGACGTGTTAATGGCATCCACCTTCCTAATGCTCTTAGCCTTCAACGAAACTCAAGAATCAGCTTTCGCAGACTCACCAGACATGTATGATAATCTTTGGTCCTCTTTCAGCTTGGGCTTCGACTTTAGCGCATTTGACGCCTCCATTCCATCACTGAACAGCAAAACAGAAATCATTCCACTAACGAACTCAAGCGATAAGCTGCAATGGTCATGGGGCATGAAATACACGAACCTAACTGCAATATGGTGGAGAACATGGATCTCACCAACAAACCCCACCTATAACCATACTGCGCCTATGGCAATAGCAACTTATGACGAACTGGCTTTCACCTACAACTTGACCATATCTCCAGACACGCACAAAGCAACCTTAACCGAAAACCACGTCATAGGGAAAGTCCGTGACCTTTGGCATCTCTGGGGATGGTTCATACTACCCCTATACAACCATTATAACAGCTCTGGCTGCTACCGATACGGCAACAAAATATCAAACGAAACAGTCTACGAGTTTATCGAAAGAAACAAGATTAAAATAAGCATCGTTGACTTTCAAACATCAGTATTGCTTGACCGAGAAACATACAGCCTATCAACCAACGGTCTAAACGTCACAGACACAGACAATGTGGTAAGCGACTCAGCAATAACAACCTATGCTGATGATGGCGAAAAAATCTTCGATGCATCCTTCGGCACAAAACAAACCTACAAACTATACAACTACACAGACCCAACAAACTACAACACATACAACGCAACCACCAGAACATGCAAAATCAACGGCTTCGCCCAAAACGCCGGCTTATTCGCCTATCACATCGGATTGATGAAGTTCCTACCACTCTTAGCATACAACATGCATCCCCAACTGTTTGAAAAAGCCAAAGAAAGCATAGCAAACATGAGCCGCGCAAACTACTTTTACCTAATCGCCTATCCAAACTACACTGGCTACAAAGTGGAACATGACCCAACCTTCACCGTCTACCTAACCACATCAACATCAGCGACGCCTCCTCTAAAAAACTGGATCGGCATCCTAATCATCGGCGCCATTGCAGCTGCAGTCATAGTAGCTGTTGCCATACTCGTAAGCAGAAGAAAGCAAAAACAACCACCACCTTCATCACCAGAACCCCAGACAACAATACAACCGCCAGCAAGCTAATACATTCCATTTTTTCTCTTCAACCTATTTCTTATCAGCACTCATCTGCCAGAATAGGTAAACTTTGGTCTGGGCTAGAAAGGCAAGTCTTTTCAATGTAGTAGCCAAGCCTTTTTCGTCAAGTCCCATTATTTTCTTTATAAAATGTTGATGTTTGGGGTAAACTTCGCTTGAAGACATAAGCCGCTTTCTTACAGAGCCTTCCCTTCTTGATAGCTCTTCTAAAATTCTTGTGATTTCGCCTTTTTTGACGAGCTTGATTCTGCCTAAGTTCTGGTTTAGGCTTCCAAGCATTGTTGGGTTGAACCCTAGTTCTCGTAGCTGTTCCATTGCATATAGCACGTTCCTGTTTGGTTCGCTTTCCATTATTTTCTGCATTCCTGCTCTCTCGAAGAATGGATTATATTTTGCCATAACAGCTAAAGTTTCAACATAAGGTGTGCCAGCCTTAGCCAATGTTTCCCTGACAAGCTTTACACCTAAACCCATTGTTCGATATTTCGGGTGCACAACAACACGCGAGA
Source organism: uncultured Candidatus Bathyarchaeia archaeon (assembly GCA_964477645.1). Classification (GTDB taxonomy): domain Archaea; phylum Thermoproteota; class Bathyarchaeia; order Bathyarchaeales; family Bathycorpusculaceae; genus CAYZEP01. The sequence continues at coordinate 7,579 of CAYZEP010000011.1, forward strand.
TGGTGCTTACCTCTTCTTGCAACTGCTTGAAGTTGCCCTTCCAAACTTTGCTTCTGGCAAACATAATTGGCGGCGGGTAACTGTAAACGATTACTCCGCACAATTCATCTTTTCGTCTTAGTGTGAAGATTTTACGCGGTGGCGAGCACTTGCTTGAACGGTAGTGAAAGTAACTGAGCTTTTTGTAGTCTGCTATGCTGCCCTCTACTATACGCATTTCCTTGGCAAGTGTGCATCCCCGGTTTAGCTTGTTGGAATAATAGTTTGTGCTGATTTCTTTTCCGAATCGCTTATGAACATGAACAGAAGGCTTCAAGTCTTGGAAGAGATCTGTGTGGGTTGTTGCGGCTATTACGGCTTTGCCCATTTGCCTCGCAATTTTTTGCACATTGAATGCTACGATTTTGGCTGTGTCTCGGTCTAGTGTAGAGCAGAACTCGTCAATTATCCACCATTGTTTGCCCGACTCAATGAGCCTAGCCAAGCGATAGCGGTATTTTTGCCCATCGCTGAGTTCCCTGTATCGCCTAACAAAGAGGAAGGCGTCGTTTAAGCCTACTCTGCTTAGGAGTTCTAGGGCTTCTGTGAATGTTTTGCCCAGTGTGTCGATTAGTGGTTTGTCTTGTTCTATGCTTAAATCCGTCATATCCGCTGCTTCTGCGCCTAAATCTTGTTTTATGGCTCTTAAGAGGACGCTTTTGCCTGAACCGCTGTCGCCTGTGATGTAAACGATGTCTGTTAGGCTTATTTTCAATTCGACGTTATCGTAAATCATGAATTTTTGGGTTTAGTCTATGCCTAAGCCGAAGGCTTCAGCCACGCTCATTGTGCGAGGTGTTATGGCTGTTGCTGTTTCGTAGGCTATGTTAAAGGTGAATTTGCCTGTTTGCCTATCGTAACGCCTGGCAAGCTTCGTAATCTTAAAGTATTCGCGTCTGCGGGTCATCTTGTCACACCTTGAATCTTATGTTTTAGAAGTTTGTTCCGCAGTTGTTGAAGTTTCAACTTTGCTGTGCTCATTCTGGGTACAATCCAGAGTTTTGGCGTTTGTTCGGTTCTTGTGGAGTAACATGCTAGGGCTAGACTCCAGAAGCGGTCGTCGTTTGTGCCTGCGGGGTGATTAAGTTTGATTTTTCCGTCTTTTGTTAATGTGAAGCGTTCAATGTTGAGTTCTGCGATTAGGTTGGTGTCGTATGGGATTTTGAGCTTTTTTTCTGTCATGGATTGTTTTAGGTATGTTGCCAGTTTTTCTTTTGTCTCCTGTGTGAACTTTGTGCCTTCAACTCCTTTTATGTCTGTGTTTTTCATGTCTTCGACGATGTAGTCGCCTACGCCTGTCATGTCAACTAGGATCTTGTTTATTGTTTGCCAGCGGTCGCATAGTGTTTTGACGTAGCCTATGACGCTTGCGTAGGGTGTTCGCAGTGGAAAGCGGTGTAGGTGGATTAATTTTATAGAATTATCTTCTGTTTTGACTGTTGTTAGGACGCTGTGGTCTTGGTGTTTTCCAAGGTCTAGTCCTGCGTAGAATTGTCCTTTTGTTGTTTCTTCGAAATCGGTGTATTCGAGTGTGTGGTCTATGCAGTTTGTGATTAATGTTTGGGGGAGCCAGGCGTTTTCGTCTTCTGCCCATTCTGCTTCCATTTCGCGTTTCCATCGCCATGGGTCGTTTTCGAGTTGTGTTTTTATTTTTTCTAGGATTTGTTTTTTTAGTGGTCCGTTTGGTTCGAGGGCTTGTTGCCATGTTATGTGGCTTTTGGTGAAGTCTTTGTAGGCTGGGTTGTTGAAGATTTTGTGGAAGGTGCTGTTTGTGTTCCATGGTGTGCTTGTGCAGATGAATTTGCCGTTTGTTGTTCCGAGTGTGAAGAGTATGGCGTCGTACATTTCTGTGTCGTTTGGGATGAAGTTGAATTCGTCTGCGTAGACTATGTTTAGTGTTGGTCCGCGTATGGTTTCGGGGTTGTTTGGGTAGGCTTCGATTGTGCTTTGGTTGTTTAGTGTTACGGTTGTTTTTTGTGGTTTTTGGTGTGTGCCTTTTGGTAGTTTGTGGAGGAAGGTGTTTATGCGTTTGATTATGAGTTTTGTTTGTCTCCAGCTTGGTCCTACGACGCCTATGTGGGTGTTTGGGTTTGTTAGTGCGTAATGCAGTAATAGTGCGCTTATGGTGTGGCTTTTTCCGCTTTGGCGGCACCATCTTGCGGCTGTGAATTGGTTTGTTTGGAATTGTTGTATGAGTTCTTGTTGGTATTTTGTGGGTTGGAAGCCTAGGGTTTGGGTGCAGAATTGTGTTGGGTCTTTTGGGAACTGGAATGTTTGGGTGTTAAGTAGTTGTTGTTCCAGTTTGTTGAGTTTTGTTTTTTGTTGTGATTTCATTTATCATCGTCTCGAGTTTTGTTAGGTCTTGGTCGATTTGGCGTTCGTCGATGGTGGATGAGATGCTGTTTATTGTTTGGGCGATGTATGTTGCCACGCGTGCCCACATTTGTCTTTGTTTGAGTGTGATTTTTTCGGTTTTTGTGTTTGTTGTTTGGGTTTTGGTTTCGCCTTTTGCGAGTGATGTTGCTATGTTGAAGAGTTCTTGGAGGTTTTGGAGGGTTTTGGTTCGTAGGTGTTGTGTGTCTAGTTGGAATTCTTTTTTGAGTTCTGCTATTCGGCGTTTTATCATCAATTTACGTGTGGTTTTTGGCATAAATTGGATACCCTCTCTAGGTTTTTTGTGTTATGAGTATGCCTGTGATTGTTCCTGTTAGGCCTGTGATTGCGGCGAAGATTTCGCTGTTCCATCGGCTTAATATTAGCATGTGGGCTGTTTCGAGTGTGGATAGGATTAGGGTCATGGCTAGTGCGAATTTTACTCCGTAGACGAGTTTTGGGTCTGGTGGGATGATTATGGGTTGGCGTTTGCCTTTTGGCTGGATAGTTTTTGTTAATGCTTTTCTAATCCAGTCTTTCATGGTTTCTCATCTTCAACTGTTTTTTTCCGCGTACGCTTGTGCGTTTTCCGCCTGCTAGGAAACTGTTTAAGAGTTGCTTAGCGTCTTCTGGTGGGACATGAGCTTTGATTATGGCGGTTATGTTGGCTGTCCATGCGGTTGGGACGGCTGTGTAGTCTATGTCGTATATGCCGTCTGCGTAGCGGAAGCTGTTTTGGGCGAGGATTATGTGCTTGTTTTTTTCGCCTAGAACGCCGAGGAAGATGCCCCAGCTTTGGACGGGCACGTCTATGCCAGCTAAGCCGCCGCTGAGACTTTTGCCTATACTGGCATCGAACCAGTCTACCTTGCATAGGTCGCCTATGCTTAAGCCTTTAACTTGCTTAACAACCTCCTTCATGTGTTTATTCCTCAATAGAAAAAGAGCGAGAAAAAGCCAATATAAAGAGTCGTGAAATTTAGAAATTTACCAATTCACAAATTTACAGGATTAGACAGAAATCTAAGATTCAAATAAGACTAAGAGTTTTAGTAAAATGATTTTGTTGATGCCAAAAGTAAAATTTGAAACTTCTCGAAGTGGCTATATCTCCCGAAGTCGCTGCTAACAGCTGGCCTTTCTGCTTTTCTGGTATATCCGCTTAGCCAAAGGCAATCCTAAATTTGGGCTTGTTTTGAGTATGAGATTTGAGTCTCTTAGATAACAGTTCAGTTCAATTAGACTGAATCTATGTCTTTTCGGCTTGCTTCATATTTTTGTTTTGCTCCCATTGATTCCACAGACGATTCCATGATTCTTCTAAGTAAGGCCGAAGGTAATAATTGCTGAAAAGATAAGCGGCCAAGCCAATAGATAGTGGAAGAACAAAAAGCCACAGAGCCACTTCTATCCATAAAGCTGGTTGTAGAATTACTAGAAATAACCCGCTGATGCAATTGAGAATGAGAACCACTTCGCTTCCGCAAAGCAAACCATCAGCAACGGCCTCCTGTATCATCAGAAGTTCAGTGTATGAATTCATCTTAAAATCCGTGATCCACTTGACAAATTGAGGCTCGTTTTTCTGTTTTTCTGTCAGTTTCCTCTCTGTCTTCCCCTTTCGCTCTTGAGTTTTTTGATTGTGGCGAAAGCAAGAATGATCCCTAACGCACCAGTTTAATCCATTATTGCCCATAATCAACCCCCTTACAAGATAAACTAGAACACCAAAAAAGAAAGACACGAGAATTATCAACGTAGAACTCGCCAATGCATCGGTAGGTAAACCTACGAATGGATTAATCAGCCATACTGGCGCTAGAAATCTGAATGGTGTAAAAAAGAGAATCATCATGCCTGAAACAAGACAAAAAGTGATAAAATTAAGTGGGATTCTTTCAAGCATTTGCGTTGTAAGATCTGCGGCCATCTATTTCACCCGCCATTTCCGTACTCACAGAGAAGTTTCCAGTACCACAATATAAGCTTCTGATCTAACACTCCGTGTATAAAAAACTAACGTGTGATTACATTTTCTGTTGCTGTTTGCATGGAATGTTTGCAGAAGAAAAAGTAGTCAACTGGTCAAACTGGATATTTTATTAGGAAATCATAGATTTTGTTGAGCATTTCTACTTGCATGACTGTTAGTTCCGTAAATGCCCGTTGTCATCAGAGGTCACCATGAGGTTATTAGTCTTCTGCTGTGCTCAAAATCTGAAAATTGGCGAAAGCATTAGTATGGACTGATGTCCCAAGCCCATCGCATTCATGTAATAGTGCATGAACTGCATGAATTGCTGAATCGTTATCTCTCCGTCTTTGTGAATGCTTAACATATCGACAATCCACTCAGATTGTTTACCTATGATTCTCCACGCTTCTTCAATCTCGTCATTCACCAGAAGTGTCTTATCAATTCCAGATATTGACTCTCCATATCCACGGTCTAAGTGTTTCGGGTCTAAGCAATAGTTTGGAAGCGAACTAAGGAAGTCTTTCGATTCTACGCCTTCTCCAAGTGAAAACACTAGATGGAAGTAAGCATTCAAATTGTCACCTTCTTTGGGGTGAATTAGGAAATAATACCAGTCTATCATCTTCTTGGCTTCAAGAACTGAAACGACATCAATCACTTCTGATTTTATTAAGTTTGTTATTCTCGTGAACCAATCTTGATACGAGCCTTGCGGGACCCCAATCTTTATCCACACTTGCCACAATCTATCCAAATTGGGTTTCTGCATCTTCTTTCACAATGGTTAATTTTCTCGGTTCAGCTATAACTTTTCCGCAAAATCAAAAACTAGCTTAGAAATCCCAGATGCTCTTCTTACGTCTTTTCTTGCCAGCATCTTTTCGTTTTTTTCTCCAAGCACCAGACTTCTTTCTCTCTCGTTCCTTTTCCCATTTTCCTTTTTTCACTTTAGGAGCAGGCATTAATAATCACCTAGAAAAACCAGCTATCGCTTTTCTTTCTTTTTTGCTTATACTTGAACGTCTTAATGCCGCTCTTCTTTGCTTCTTGTTCAGCCGATTTGGTGAAACCTTTTTGCGAAACAATTATTCCACCATGCAATAATTTGTTTCTGGCGACTTTCTTTTTGAGTTTTCTTACCACAGCAACACTAACTTTCTGTTTCGTAGCTTTGACTTCAACACCATGAGTATGACCATGCTTATCCGTAGCAAGTCCATCAAATTCCTCACGTTTTTTAGAACGGACTCTGGACTTCATGACCTTGAAACCTTTTCTTGCTAGAAACGGGTAAGCCTTCTTCTCGAAGTGCTCGCCTTTTCGATAACTCCTTCTGCCTTTTTCCCTCAGTTTCTGCTTTTTTGATTTTCGTCTTCTCGGTTCAGAGAAGAACAAGTTTTCCCACAAATAATAACAAGAAAGAAAACTGTATAAAACTTTATCGCATAACAGAGATACTTGAGTGTAAGCAATGAATGATTTCGATGATTTGAAGAAGACTCTAATTAAGCTCTATGCTTTATGGGTTCTTGCAGATTTCATAACATGGGGATTAACTTTACTTTATGTCTGGCTAACTGAAAGTCTTGTTGACATTCTTTCAGAATTATTCGTAAGTTTAGCTTTAGGACTGATTCCTTTTCCTTTCAACATTCTTGCTATATGGCAAATTGACCCATTATCAATAATATTTCAGACAGTAGTCTTTTTCGGGATATTGATTCTTTTGTATTTGCGAAGTAGAGAAGAATGAGGGTCGGTAGTTGTAATGAGCATCTTAAACATTTCGTTATAGGGTTGTTATGTTTGTTATTTCTACTGCTACCACTTTCCCCTTCTTGTCATAATGCACTATCACTATGCCATCCTCAGTCGGTTCTCCCTCGCTATGCTCAACATACTTAAACCTAATGAAAAGGTCACCAACATCATCCCCATAATCTACCGTAATAACCTTCCTCGGCAGCTTTAAGCCATATTTCTCCTCAACCCTTTCCAAGACCTTTCGAACATCAATATCTAGGAGGGTCTTAACCTTCTGAATACCCTATACCTCCTTACTTTTCTCCGAAAACTTGTATAGTAAGCCGTTCTTATATAGGCTTCTCCACCCTTCTTAACATACACAACCACAAGAAAATCAGAAACTTCACCCACAAACCTCATCTGGACTAGAAACAACATCCAAAACCAAACTCTTCTCATCCTTCAACTCCGAATGCCTCAAAACAACATGCTTCCACCTTTCTTCGCTCAACACAACTCTAGTCCCATCAAAAGCAACAACGCTCATCTTAACAGCCTACCTTATTCAATAAGGTATCAAACACTAAAAGCGTGTTCTCCTTTTTCGCATGCTCTTTCACAACCTTCAAATCTACTTCAGTAAACTTTAAAATTGCCTTCACATCCTCCTCGTCCTTCAACGCTCTTTCTCGTGGCTTAGTTGCCTTAATCATCCGCAACTTCGCTAAAATCAAATCCTCTGGCGCTTGGAAAAACGTCTTCACTCCAGCAAGCGTTCCAATTCTTTTCTCAAATTTCTTATCAGAAAACATAACATCAGCGCTATACGCTGTTTTAGTGTCTCTAAACGTAGCTATCCTGTAACCCGACTCCAATGCTTTATCAATCTCTCTTTCATCCACAACCAGCCCAGCCTTCTTCAAAGCCGAAACAAGCCTAGCCCTCTGCTTTCCCTCAGCAACCCAAACAACAACATCAACATCTACCGTGGTCCGCGGCAAACCATAGAAACTCACCGCCAAAGCACCCGTAAACATATAATCCAAACCAACACTCTCAAAACCATTAACAATTCTCCTAACAAAATCATAAAAAACTTCCAATGCTTAACCCTCACGTTTACGCCAACGCTTACTCCACTCAAACCTTTCTCTCAGCTTTTCAATAAGCTCCTTCTCCGTTATGTTCGGATACTGCGCCCTAATACCAGCAGCACAAACCTGCACACAAAACTCAGACATCTCAATCGCCATATTCACCTTCACTTCAGGCGGCAACCGCCCAACCCGCTCCAGACGCTCCTCATCCGACTCCACGCCAAACACGCACCCCCAAACAACACAATATGCAAAGCAAAGCTTTAAGAAACATTCCCCTCAATCACAGTGAAGCTTTATGTAAAGTTCCACCCTTAACACATAGTTAAGAAGGAAGAAAAATGCCAGATTGGAACAAACACGCTAAACGATATGACGAATGGTACAAAACCTTCCGAGGAGCAGTCGAACACCAAGTAGACTGGACACTACTAAAACCACACCTACCAAAAAACAAAAACGCAAAAATCCTAGACGCAGCAGGCGGCACAGGAAGAATAACACTTCCACTAGCAAAAATGGGATACTCAGTTACCTTATGCGACATCTCACCCGCAATGCTAAAAGTAGCAAAACAAAAACTCCACAAAGAAAAGCTCCTAAACAAAGTAAAAATCCACGAATGCGACGTCCACAAACTCCGCTACCCCAACGAAACCTTCGACCTCGTCATCTGCTGGGACGGCATGATAGAAGCCGCAAAAGAACTCATCCGCGTAACAAAAAAAGGTGGAACACTCTCAATATTCCTAGTAAACCGATTCGGCGCCGCCATCAACAAGTTCAACGAAAACCCCAACGCAGCCCTTGCCCTGCTCACATCAAAAACAAATTACGTCTACGATGAAAAACAAAAATACACAACCGTCACCGCAGAAGAAGCCAAACAAATCTTCGAAAAAGAAGGAATCAAAGTCACCGAAATCTACGCCGTCTGCGGATTACTGCAATACCTCTCCATCCCAAAAAAAATCCTACAATCCCGCAAATGGAACCAAAAACTCTTCAAACAAACAACAGAAATGCTACTAACACTAAGCAAAGAACCCACAACAAAAGGACTATCAAAACACCTAGTCCTATACGGAAAAAGAACCTAAAATCTTGACTCAAAATACATATCCCACCTAATATTTCAGAAACAACAAGATTTACCTACATGCTCAACCCTCACCATTAAACGACGAAAGATGGCACACATAAAAATCGAACTAGACTTCAGAGAATACTTACACGAAAAAGCCCAACAATCAAGACAAAACGAAATCCAAGCATGCCTAATGTTCCTAGCAGGAGACCTATTCTTCGTAGGCGGCATACTAACAAATTCAATCCTAGCCGGAAACATAGAATGGTTCCTATTCATCCCATACCACCCAAGCCTCAACACAGGACCCGTCCTAGGACTAAGCCTAATAATAAGCGGCTTATGTCTGATGATTTCCGGCACCATTATAGGACTATACAATTATCAGGACAGAAGAGGGTACATAGAAGAATTACAAAAAGCCTACGAAAACGAGATGCGGAAGGCAAACCCCATGGGGCAAACGTCGTTGCCAACACGAAAAAGACGCATAAGAAGGCTAGGTAAGAATAAATCAAAAGGAACAGGATAGATTAAAGTTTTAACCTTTTGATTATCGCTTTCATCTTTTCCTGATCTTTTAGAGCTTCTTCTATTATCGCGTTTGTCAACTCGTAAATCCGCAAATCATTCAAAAAAGCCAACTTCCTAACCTCCCTATGCAAATCCTCCCGAACCTCAACAACCGTTCGCCTATCAGCCCTACCCAAACCAGCTCCACACTCCCTAATCGCCCTGAATCTGAATGGCTAAATTTCCAAGCATCAAAAACAGCTTCGTAACTTTCACTTCTCCCTCTTTTAAAATGTTGACTTCTGCAAGCACCTTCACAACAGCCTCTGGGCTAAGATTAAAACTGGTTTGAAGACTAGGAGTTGAGAAAGCTTTGACAATGGCTTCTTTAGGAATGATAAACAACACCTCAAAAGTGCGAGTCGCCGAGACTTGCACGGTGGCTTCTTTGAAAATCCCAACTTCACAAAAAGCTGTGGCTAAAACCTGCGTCAAAGCATCTTTTAATAAATTGTAAACAGTTTCTTCGCTGTGAACGGAAAGCGTCTGAACCAATGCTTCTTCTGGAATGTTAAATGTTGTTTCACCTGTTTTTTCCACTTGCGAAGTAACAGCCGCATCTTTTGCGATGTTAAATGCGCACTCTTCCGCATGTGTAGTCGACGTGTTACTGATCGCATCTACGTAAATCTCATGGGTTACCCCTCCCGCAAGCGTATATGTTTGAATTTTCACGTTGTAGGGGCTTGATGCTCCGCTTTTCCACATGACAGCCAGCTTGTTTAAAAACGCCTTATATGAGCTTGATAAACACGTCATTGTTGATTCTGACGTGCTAATGTCAACGGCTGTTTGCCACGAACCCGTGTCTCTGTCGCGATATTTTATGTTTGTTTGACTTTTAAGGTAAAACACTCGCACTTTATCTGTGTCTTTGAGGGTTATGCTTGGATGATATTGGTTGACTGTACTGCTTTCAACTGTTTCTTCGCTTCCCCAGCCCGTACCATAAACGTATTTAATGTAAACAATGTCATATGAGGTTTGTTTAAGAAAGACCAAGTGGACATTGTCCCCGTCAGCGACAACGCCAAAGACAGCACTTCCTTGAGCATTTGACGTACTAGCTGTAACTTCTGAACCCCACGACCCATCATAAAGTTTGCTCTTCACCGTAGCAGCTGTATCAGTAAGCCAAATAGCCAACATTTTGCCAGCAGTTAAAGGAACAAGACTAGCTCTACCAGCTGCAGTCCACAATGTTGTCGGCGTTCCCCATGAGCTACCATCAGTTGCTGTTGCTTGCACAACCTTGCAATAATACGGAGAAGGCTGACTTTGATATATTATCCAGGGGTAACCATCCGAATCTTTACAAACTACAGGGTCATAAGTGTAGCTGTCTGAGCTAACCAGCACTTCAGCAGAATCCCACGTTATTGTTCCATCACTGTTCGCCGTGCCTTGCCGATAATAGACGTTGCCACTGCTGCCTTGAACTCTTACTATGCAAATCTTGTTGTTTGCCTCATCATACCAGATGTCATGTCGTATAGCAGGATAAGCACTATAACTCGTGAAACTGCCCGACCAATCGTCTCCATCCGTGCTTGTTTCCCAACCGAAATTCCCGCCGTTATAATACCAAGCCCACCATCGCCCGTTCGCATAAAACGTCTTCTTTTGAAAACTATATCTGACTGGTCCAGTATCTGTGCTGGTTCCGACAGTTGGGTCTAAAGAAAAAGCAGTTCCAACATTGAAAACTGCTTCATTGTTGACATCATCAAAACTTGCACTGGTTATAACGTCATTCCAGTCAAAGCAAACTCCGCTTACCAATGTATTGGGTATCGCACCACGGTCCAAGTTTAATGTACCAAACCATACACACTTTCCTGTTAGAAGCTTCTGTTTCACAGACGTTAGCGGAATTTTAATTTGTGTTGCTGTGGGCAACGTTCCAGTAATGGCTATTTTCACTTTGTAAGGGTCAACATTGAATTTGAAGTAAACCCAGACTTCATAGGTTTTGGCGGCTAAAGTGAAAGATAAACAATAAGCAACAAGTTGTGACCCCACGTCTTCATATAACTCAATCTTTGGTGTAGAACCGAAAGTTGGTGGATTTACCGTAAATTCGTCATTCCACTCATTCTGAACTTTAACCGTTCCGTCTAAACTGAAAGAAAGGCGGATAAAACTCGTTTCTAGCGAAGGCTTCCCCATGAACATAGAGCGAGGTATCTGCTTATCTCGTGTAATAGGCGAATACACACGCTCTAACGCCATAGGAAACCGCCTCTAAGAGTTTTTATGCTGGTCTCTGGAACTTTGGCGTGTAATACACTTTGACCGTGTCACCATTTTGCACGTTCTTTGTCGTATATGTGTCCCTGCAATACATTGTTCCTGCCGTTGCGGCGTTGAAAAGTCCGCATTCTTGCAATGCATAATTTGATGTTATGTTAAAAGTTGCATCCATGCTACATTCGCCGACATTTGCATCTTTAGTGTACGTGCCTTGAACACGCATGACTTCAGCGAGCAAGGCTGTCTGTCCAGACGCTGGAGCCGTTCCATCCGTGCCTATGGCAACATAATTGAAAACTGTAGGTCTGCTACCGCTACCGTCAAAAGCCTGTCCACACAAAGCGTTTAAGCCAGCATCCACGACTAAATCGTCAAAGTCAATGAATCTATCGTCAACGTCGATTAATTTGCCATCGCGCCAAACTTCTATGCGCCTATTCATGCCAACAATGCATACTTGTCTAAATCGTTTAACACTCTTTTTCAAACTCATTTCTCAATTTTTTCTCCCCCACTTGCAACCAATGGGCTTGAACACCCAGCATCTGCTAACGGACAGCGAACAACCGCTATCCAACCAACCTCAAAGTCGAAAAACACCCTAACCACGACAACATTCTCATGAGTTTTGAAGAGCTTCTTCCCTTCAGAACGGGCAACAGCTAAAACATCGCCCACATCTTTGAATTTTCCCTTATCGTCACGAATAACCAGGGCTTTGTCAGGCATCGCTACGACTTACCTCCTTCAAAGTGCCATCAGCATTCCAAGAGAAGCTAAGCGTGAAAAGAAGCGTTTCACCATCATAAGCTTCTAACGTAGCCAAAGTCTTGCCCAGATTCCAAGCGAAAGCAAGTTTCGTTATTCTTTTGCCACTGGGCGGAGCCGCAATCTGTGACAGGGCACTGTGAATGGCTTTAAAGGCTTCCTCATACCGCCCATAAGGAACAGTCCAAAGGTCACTCATTAAATCACTCTCGCAATTTTGTGCCTGCTGAGATGGTTGGTTTTGCTGCGCAATGTGTATAGGTAATCAGCCAAAAGAGGCATCTCTCGTCCAAGCTCCAGAGTTATTTCAAGCGTCTGCGTTTTGGCATCAACGCGATATTCAACGCTTAAAATGCGAAAATCAGCATCTACATTCTCGTTTGGCAATTCCACATGGATTTTGTCGCCTGGCAGAATGGGTGTGTTTCCATAGTCGATTACGGTGCTTTGCACTGTTAGGTACTCGGCTGGATCCTTCAGATGAGAAAGCAATGCCTTAGCTCTGAGGGTGCATTCGTTGTCGCTGTAAAGCTCCTCATCAACTTCAACAAGCTCTCTTAAGCCATAGTTTGTCTGGCTTGCATTTTCTTCTTGTGTTGCACTGTATCTGCGTCCGCCAAAAAATAAGCCGTCAATCCAGAAGTTGCCCGTGCCAGCACCGTTGAAATCGCAGTCAAAGCGTATCTTCTTTACGTTTGTCCAATCAAAACCGCTCTGAACATTCCAAACATCCGCGTTTAAGACTCCAACCTTCAACTGACTCTGGAACCATTCATCGGCTCCAACAGTGAATAAGTGAGATGCGCTCTCATCTGCGGCATCGTAAAGTGTTACTTGGACATTTCCATTGAAACTGCTGTCACGCTTAATCCAGAAGCTCAAAAGCGGGTAAAGATTAGCGTTAACTTCTTTGCCGCTGTTTAACGTTAGCTGACACGCGGCGTAATGAAGATTTAAAGCGTAGGTTTTGATGCTTCCGCTGCCTTTCATCTTCGTTGCCGTGTCGAGACTCACTTCGCCTGATATAGCGCTCCAAGAGCCATCTGCAGGCGTCAGGCTTTCAGTCCAAGCGTCCTTGTCAGACGGAACGGATTTGTCTGCAACGCCGTAAACAGTTATTTTGTTTCTCACGCTATGAATGTCTTTACGGTATTCGCTGACCTCAATTTTCTCGCTGAGACTGACAGGCGAAGTCTTGCTGTTAAGTGGGGAAAACTCAAACTTGCCATCAGGAGCAACACGAAAATCAAAACCTATCACGCCTGCTTTGTCGGCGCTTCCAGCAATGAACTGTAGAATTTCTGTGACAGGAGTGTTCTCATATTCTAGCCTAGTATAAGTGGTGTCCGTGTTTTCTATGAGCTCTGTGGAATCGCGAACATGGCTGAGTCCAACGAAATAGTCAATTAAGGCCTTGACGATTTCTTCGCCCTTCTTGTTTTCGTAGGTTTTGGTCACAACCCTGCGGAAGAGGCGTTCTCCCCAGCAACGTCCACTAACACGCACATAGTTCTCGGTGGGTGTGGATTCGTATTTGACACTTTCAACACGGCACGTTATCACTTGTGGAATATTTGAGCCTCTTCCAATGTCTATGTGCCCATCCATGCCAACATTAATCGGATAAGACCCGCTTGGGCTGTACTTCTTATCCCAATTTTGCAGTAGACATTCGAAGCTACTTACTTCTTTTGTGCAGCCAAGATGCACACGCAAATCTATAACATCGCCTTGAGGCGGAGCCACAGAGCCAAAAGCAACAGTAATCTTCGGAATTTCAACGCTCAATTACTCAACACCCCGCCTGTACATGGCTTCCTCTTCTCCAGCTCGGCGAATACTACGACCATACGAGGGCATCTCAGCAGCCGCTTCATTGAAGCCTTGAACGCTTGCAGTTGCAGCATTCATCTGACTGGCGAAGTGCCACATTGCAGCGGCAGCCGCAACTATGACGGCTATGCCTACGCCTGTTAGAGCCAGAAAAGTCGCGTAGCTGATGTTTAAAGCGTTTTGAGCAGCAGTCGCAATCCAGCATGCAGCAGCATAGACTTTTTGAGCTACGGCTACGCCCCAGCTTGTCCGCATAAACATGCCCATGACAGTGACAATCATCATGGCTGAATTGAAAACTCGAGCTTGCTCGTCACTCAGTAAGCCAAATTGATGCGCTATGTGACCAATAGCCGTGCCAGTGGCTCCCAAACCAGCCATGGCTGCACCAAGACTCTTAATCCGCACTGATAAGGCTTCAGCATCAGACTGTATCCTTGCAAACTCATGGCTTGCACGATTCACAGCCCGAATGGTTACAGCAACTTCTCTAAAGCTTATGGCAACCCAGCCTCCAATTTTGCGGCGTCAATAGCCTCACAAATTATCTGTTCAAGCCTTGGCAAATGCTCCTGAATAGCAGGAAAAAGGTAAGGTCTAGCCCTCACGTACCGAGTGCCAAACTCAACCCAGCAAGCATAGGTTGCCTCTGCACCGACTTCAGCAACCCACCCCTGAATCCTTGCATAGATTGAGTTGCGCAGATAACCAGTTCTCACTGGAACAAGCTGCTTAGCCAAGGCTTCAACATCTTCAGCCCAACTTGCCAACTGCTGATGCACATGCCTCTGCATTCCAGAATCAAACCTTTCCATAACAGCCTTAAACTCTTCAACGCCTTCTACATCACAGCTTATTTCTACCGCCATTTTGTCTCCCTCTCCACTTTTTGGCGTTCTTCCTCCGCTTGACGGTCTAACTCGTTGAGGATGACGATGAACTGCTGGATGGTTTTTGCTGGTTGCTCGGCAATTTGGGTTGGTGCCCACCCGAACTCTTTGCAGAGGCGGAAGTCTGTGAGGGTTGCGTTTGGCTTTTGTCTTCGGATGGCTCGGATAAAAAACAAATCTCTTCAACTGTTACAGTGCAAAGCTTGTTTACCATTTGGCTGAAAAGTTCGCCCAGACCAATTGGTATGCCATCATCTTCGCTGAGCAGTTTCTCCAAACTTATAGGCTTATGCGCCGGCTGTTCTTTTAGGCTAGCCCAGATGGTTTCCGCTTGTATTGCTATGTAATCACTGCTTGTAACCTGTCCCGATATTGCATGGTACTTAGTGTATTTCTGTATGATGCGGCTCCGTCTAGCCCACGTAATCTCTTGGAAAACATAGCGTCCTTTAAATTCTTCTCCAAATTTTTCATCAAGCTCCAAAACTTCAGATTGCACACTTAAACCTCCTAACTAATTGTTACAGGACCCTTGGCTACGAAAGACGCCTTTAACGCGATCAGATCTTCGATGCGTGTTGGTGTAGCCACATTTTCCCATTTACACTCAGTGAAAACCGCTTTGTTTGAGCCTCCGAGACCAAACTCCAAATCAAAAGCTGTGTCGTTGATAACGTCGTCGAATTCTTCTTTGCTTTCAAATTCGAAGGTCAATTCGCCAGATAAGATTCTGTGTCGATGAGGCAGATATTTTAAAAGATGCCCATTGGTGGAGCGGATAATAGGCACTCGTTTCAGATTGTTTTCGATTGTGAATTTCCAGTCTGTTACACGGTCAAGAATTGTCGTTGTCTTTTTGACGTAGCTTTCATTAAAGGCAACCGCTCCAGCATAGTCTGCGTAAGTTGCTCCCGTGATCTTCGCTGTTCCAACAACCAAGTCTTGCCCGCTCAATTCTGCGGTTGCCCTAATGACATCTTCTATGCTGCATTCAACTGTTACTTTCTGGAATTTGCAGCCTTTGAACAGAAGCGAAATAATGTCTGTGGCTGAAGCAAAAGCTCCCTTATAGTACAGGACTTGAATGCTTAGAGACTTATTCAATTCAGCTTTGGCGTATTGGAGAAAATTGATTGGTGCGTCGCTGGGAAGCGGATAAGAAACTTTTAGGCTGGCGTCTCTTAAGCCCTTTTTAACTGCTTGCAGGTCTATGCTGCCTACTCCTCTTAGCTCAATGTTGCCTGGGTTTATGGATGGTTCTATGCTTTCGGCTGGAACACTCAGCATTGAAGGGTTTGAAGGCGTTCGTCCATAGGTGGTTTCCTCAACATAGTATATGCGGCTTTCATGTGCACCATATGT
This sequence comes from uncultured Candidatus Bathyarchaeia archaeon, assembly GCA_964477645.1. GTDB lineage: Archaea > Thermoproteota > Bathyarchaeia > Bathyarchaeales > Bathycorpusculaceae > CAYZEP01. The sequence goes on from CAYZEP010000011.1 coordinate 23,578, forward strand.
TTCAACCATTCTTTTTTACACTCCTATGTCCTCAAAGGACCATGATTTCAGAACAAATTCCGTTCTGAAGATGAAGGGTTTAACCCGCACTTCGTCAGCGTCTCTGAAACTGACAATGTCCAAATACGTTATGCCATAAACAGTGACCGTGCAGTTTACATAATCGCAATATAATATAGTCTCAGTTACTCCATCGCTCGCGTTTGTGGTTTTCGCAAGAAACCAAACGTAACCATTATCATCTATGTAATCTATCAAATTTGATGTTAACATAATAGTGATTGTTTCGTCTGCTCCGCCCGTTCCAGTTTGAGCGTTTTGCCACGCTGAAACCACGTGATTCCAAACCTTTAGTGTTACCCCATTCCCCGCTGGAGCAGTGCCATATCCTTCAAACACTAAAACAATTTTTTTAACAGTTTGTTCTCGAGATTCTACTTTGAAGCGGAAAAGCATGAGAGCATACTCGCCATTAACACCATGACTTTTAGAATAGCGAGTGTCATCGCTGTGCCAAATCTTTTCATAATCCGCATTGATTAATTCAGTCCAGCCTGCTGTTTCAGGAGTCAACTCGTTTGCTGATCCTGCAGAATAAGCCTTATGCGTATCTGAGGTCTCGCCTATACTACAAAAATCATAAATTGTTTTGTTGGGCTTGTTGCGGTTCTGCCTTACGATGCGATTAACCTCTTCCACTGCCTTATTGCGTATAAGCTTGTCTTGAGTCCAAGTGTTCACACGTAAAGTGCCCAAACGCCTACGAAGCCTTCCAGACATTTCGATTTTTGTATCTCTGCTTTCGCTCAGGCCCACAGTGATTTGTCCATCATAGTTTTTTAGCAGTTCACGGTCATACCATTCACTGCTGACGTGGATGCTTGCCAAGGAACCGTCATCCTTAACAACACTCACGTTTTTCTGCAGAAGCCTAACAACCGTTGTTACTGAATCCTCAATTTCTGACATCAGCCGCCGAACCTCCTACAATTAGTCTTAAAATAGGCTGTTTCGCCTTGAAAGTCAAAGGCTTGAACGCCAAAAACCTCGTAGTCTTCGCCCTTACGACGTATCTTGTCATGATGCCTCAAAGGCGCAAAAGTGTAAACCATAATATAGTCGCTAATCACATAGCCAGGTTCAATCAAAATCTCTTCCGTGCGCATTGGAGAAACAATGGCTTGAATGTCTACGGCTTCACCATAGCTGATTTCTTCTGCTGCTTCTTTTATGGGATAAAGCGTTATGGTTTCGCCTTTTGAACGCAAAATCTGCGTGAAACGTGTTATCGCATCTTCATAATTAAGGTGCAAAAGCGAGAGCCAAGCAACCGTTGCCATAGCCTGCTTGTTCTCCACATAACTGTAATCAGCGTGTTTAACACCCCAGAACATAAACTCACTCTGATGCTTATCAATGATTTTCATGCTAAACTCGAGGCTTGGCTTGTCACGATTTTTGCGGATTTTCCACAAAATCCCAGCGGTAACCGCATCATAATAGTCGCAGACTGGAAAACGCGAAACAACATCAATGTAACCTGCCCAACACATGGCTGAGTTATAAGCTGGATACTGCGCAGAAGCCCCAACACTGTTTATAGCATTGTAGACTTTCTGAACTGTTAAACTCCAGCCTTCATAATCATATAAGCCAACCAAAGCATAAGCGAAAGGATCATCGTAAATTTCGTTTTCCTTCAAGCCTACACGATGCCAACTTGAATCAGCAGGGTTGTAATAGAGCCAAAGACTCTCAAAACCTTCACGAAGGAAACCCACAGCATTAGACATCATAGTTTCGTATTGACTTGCGTTTTCAACATCATACTTTTCAGCAAGCATCCTTAAGCCAATAAGTCCATAGAGGCACTCGATGTCCATTTGAAGAAGCCACGCATCATCAATTGTGACGGCTCTTGCGAAGCCACCGTATGTCTGCTTGTCCTGCATGGTTTTTAGAAACGTTGCTCCAGCAAGCTTGGCAGCGTCCAAATAATCTGCGTTGAGTGTCAAATCGTAGGCTTTTAAAAGTGAAGGTATACCGCGGCATGCATCGACGCTGTAATAGTATGTGCTTGTTTCGTTGCTTTTGAAACCACCGTAAGCCTTCTTCACTGGGTCAGTACATTGCTGAGTTAAAATCCAATCTGTAAGCGAAACAACCTTATCGTAAACCTCGGTTTTGCGATTCTCAAACTGCTTGGCAGAGTAGGCTTCACAAAGAAAATCTATAGCGAAAGCAGCTGCTAGAACAGCCTTACCAGTCGACAAGTCCGGTCCAGAACCTGGAACAGCGTAAACATATGGTGCATATTCCATGACGAACTGATAATAGGCTTCAGGCACCAAACTCAAGGCTACACGCTCCTAACATGAGGCTGCTTTAAACCGTTCAAAATGCGGTCAAGCTCAGCCTGCAAAACATCCAAAGGAGGAGCTTGGCTAAGCACGTTTACGTTCTGGTCTCCAACGCTGAAGTTTAAGCCAACCGCTGAGCCGCCAGTCAAATAGCAAATGGCATAAACAGTAGCCAAAACTGTAATGAACTCTTTCTCGGCGTCTGTGCAGTCGCTATAATCTATTTCCTTGCCAAGCTCAAGCTCAAGCGTTACTTCAGCACGCTTAATCATCTTCAAAACTTTAGCATCTGGAATTTCTGCTGAGCCAATGTTTATTACATCCCGAACGTCATCAACAGACACGGTTACCAAACAGCTCTGGCCCCAAGCAGAAAGAGGCAAAGAAGCCAAATTTAAACAATTTTCACAATAAAAAAGGCGAATTAAAGTTTATTTAACACAAAATTCTGTTTGAATTCGGCGTTTTCAAATCGGTTTATTAGCGTTGTATTTTTTTAGAGGTAGAAAAATGGTGGGATAGTTTTCTTCTGTAGGCCATGACTGCTACTAGTGCTGCTAACATGAATAGTGGCGGTATTAGACTTGGCTGAAACTCTGGAATTATCACTTCCACATAAAACATGTGCAAAACGTCCGCAATCAAATTCACGGCTAAGTTAAGTGATTCACCACAGCGATTTCTAAACGTTGCATTGTTCCAATCGTAGTTTTGGTCCATCCACACACATGTTAAGTTCCCGCCCGCGTCGAATGTCGTGTCGTAGGCAAGCGTTAGCGTAGCGTTGTATGCGGAGATGTTGCTTAAGGCACCGTCGAAGACGAGGAAGGTGTCGAATTCGTCTGTATAATTGTTTGTTCTTTCATTTGCGTAATTTTCATAGTCGCTGTGGTGAACTTCGTTCCCCCAGTCTGTAGCGGAACCCATCACGTGTCCAAAAACCGCCACATCACAAATGTAGTGACTCATAACACCAAGCCTTTTAGTTGCATTAACTAAGTCGCCAGATTCGAAAAAGGCAACAGCAACATCATATTCTTGTTGCGCTCTGACCGCGGAAGCATCATCTTGCAAGGAACCATTGGAAAAAAAATATACATGATGCTTAACTGTGTCCCCTATGCCGTCTGATGCGGCTCCGTTGTCTGGCAGTTCAGTTCCATACAAATAACTTGCAAGGTTGTCGAGAATAAACTGCTTCTCCTCAGGCGGCAGCCAGTCTAAAGCATGCTGAGCAATCCAATCATGCGTACCATAATCTGGGTTAGATGGATCAGCACTGTAACCTCCATTACTCCAACTATAGACTGGAAATGCAATGAAACTAACAAGAAGCAAAGCCACAACTAAAAAGATTATTCTTCTAAACATTTTCCATTTCCCAAGTATCAAATAACTGGAATTTTAGATAAAACTTTGGATATGAGTGTTCTTACTCGATTTCTGGACTATGGCAATTGCGCCGTATCAACAAGTTTTTGTATCCAAACTGTTATGGCTGTTGGACCAACCAAAGCAGAGTACACGTCAAACGTCACGCCCGCCATATCCAAACCCAACGCTGAAAAACCGCCGATAGCTGCTGTTCGCAGAAACTTTTTCCAATTGAAAGGTTTTTCCTGCGCTGCATAGCCCAAGAAAGCATAGACCAAAGCTGCGCTGACTCCTAGACTAATGTTTAAAAGGTTCATTTCCTATTTTCACCTCCTATCAGCGTTTTTAGGCGTTTCCCGCCGCCATTGGAAGTGCAGATTCAGCATTTGAAGAATGAGAGGGGAAAGGAGAGAACAAAGGCAGCTTCATTTTTCTGCACTTTCCTTGGCGGTTTCGGGCGCTTTCTCCCACAACTCCCAGCCAAATTTAACGGCGTTCTTTCGAAACTCTTCCTGGCGAATTAAACCCAACTCAGCAGCCTTCAACATGTCAGCAATGCTTATTTCCGGTGTTTTCGGTGACCCCCAATTTAGACGAGCTTGAACCTTTGCTGGTTCAAATCCAGCCTCAGCCAAAACAACATCGAAAATCTGTCTTTCAACCTGTCGCTTGATGTAGCGCTGAATAGGCTTGATGAGCATGTTCTGCAAATCTAGGGCTGCTTTTGCTGAGGCTTCTGTGAAGCCTGGCGTGCTAAAAAGTCTTGGTAATGGTGTTTCGCATCCGAGGTAAAATTGGTTTATCAAGTGCTCAACGTAGTATTCGAAGCGGGCACGTGGGTCAAGAGCCACTGGCTTTATGTCGCCTTTTCCGCTGTAAAAGAGCCATGCGCCTTCTTCTGAGCGACTTTTGATGGCTCTCTCAAACTTTTGAATTGTTGCTTCATCCGCTTTTTCCAGCAAAGCCAGAACATCTGGTCCAGCGTATTTTTCAAAGATTTTCGGCATTATCCGCTCTATCTTGGCTTTCATCCATGCGTAGGCAGGGCGTCTATCAGATTGGAAGGTAAGTGAATGCAAGAGAACTTGTAAAACGCCAGTTCCGAAACCAGACAAACCTAAACAGTTTATTCGCCAGTGGATTATGGCTTCTGGCGCAAGATTTTCGCCGCCATAACTTTGCCTTAGCCTATAACTTTCAATCTTATATGGAATTTTTAAAGTGCTTCCCTGCATGTAGCTTTGTTCAATGCGCTCTATGGCGTCTGTTGGAAGTCTATGCAGGCTTGTGAGCCTCTCAGGGGTTATTTTAAGCCAGAAATCGTTTCCGCAAGCAATTAGTACGCGTGCCATGTCGCAAAGCATGGCGTCCAGATTTGCGGTTTCGTTGAATTGGTCTACGATGCATTTTGCTTCTGCAGCATCCTCAGATCTCTCGTTAACCGTGGTGTAGAAGCCCATGCCAACGGCTGAAGCCGCAAGCAAATCCACGCTTGCCTTGCATGTGGGGTCTCTTTCATAACGCTTTATCGCGTCAGCCAATGGAACACACGGTGTTTCGTAAATTGTAGTTGCCTGTGGAAATGCATAGCCGCTTCTCTTCTTAACTGAGAAAGCTTCAGTTAAACGTTTCAAAACGTTATTCAATTATAAGCCCTCCAGAAGCTTAAGCCCCTTTTCAGTAATCACGTAAGGAGAGCGATGTTTCGTTTCGCTTTTCTGTACGTAACCGTTTTTGACAAGATAGCGGAATATTCCTTCAAAAGTCGCGTGTGTGCCGTTCTTTTTAATGGTTCTTTTTTCAAGCTCCGTTCTGCATAAAGGCTGTCTTCTAAGCTCGGCTAAAACTATTTTTGCCAACTGTAATCTTTCATTCAATCTTCTCATGTGCAAACAACCTCTACGGGTTTTTGTGTGCTATAAAATGGGGGAGAGTGAAGGGTGCAAACCATTAGAACGTCAAAGTCTCTTTTGCCATCCATGCCGTAAACGTTAGATTTTAAGTCAGGTATGTGAGACGTCATTTCTGCTCCACATAATGGGCAGTATCGCCAGCAATCACAGACGACAATGTCGCCCTTGCGATTTGAGTGGTGAATTTTTCCGCATTCGGGGCATTTTCCTTCGAGTTTTGACATTTCACTCTAACCTGACCTGGTTTATTGTGCTTACAATGATGTGCTTATGTTAGTCATCTTGGCAACTGCTTTGCTGCGCAAAACGCCTAAGCCGAATCTTGTTGTTGCCCTAACGCCGAATTCGCCAGTCTTCGGGTCTTCCCAGTCTTCAACTGTTACGTCTCTTCGTAATAGCATAACGGCTGCTACACGGGTATCTGTGGCATAGGCTGTTCCATTAGGCACTAAAGTACTAGCCATAACCTTCATGCCGAGGACGCTGCCGATGACGCCGCGCTCCAAGTCTACCTGTTCTGCAGGCAGATATTGCGCATGAATAAATTTGTCGTCGCTCAAAAGCTGATGCAACTGAATTTCGTTCAAAGCCAGAACTGTGGGACGCCAGTTTTCGCCTCTGACAGCATTATGAAGCTTGAGTAATCCAGACCAGTTAAGCGCGGCTCCTCCATTATCGATTGGTGCTCCGCCAGCCAAATCCGCGTTTGCTATGGCTCCGTACAAGTCTAATACTCTGTTTGTTTCATTTTCGCCTAGTGCTCTGCCAACCTTTTCCGTCATGTTATCCATAACGTTCCATGTGGCATCTTCCAAGAACTCACGAGTCCACTCTTCAGAGGCTTCAGCAATGATGTTGGTGTACACATCGACTGTGCTGATTTTCTTTCCGCTTAATCTTGTAAAGGCACCTTCAGCATAACGGTAGGCGATTGCTTTTTCATCAAGCGGAAATCTCTCCATGGTCTCTGTTGTAGGTCTGACTGTAATGATGTCTCTGCCTATCATCTCAGGATTGGCGGCTCCCACAAGTGTATCATGCATACGCCCTAAGGCACCAGTCATGTCACTGAATAAACGTTCTTTTACGCCGACTTCGCAGTAGCGCTTGAGGAATGGATGGACAGCCGCTTTATGTTTTAAGTCTTCTATGAGTTGTCTAAACTCGAAGTCTGATTGCATAAGGCTTTCAAAGAGTTTGGGCTTCATGAAAATCACTTCGCAACTACAATGAAAATTAGGTCGTCTGCAGCAGAAGCAGATTCGAGAGCTGTTCCAAGTTTGCGGTTATAGTAAATAGTGTATGTGCCTGTGCCGCCTTCATTTACCGGTTGATCTGTTAGCTGAAGTATCCTCTTGTTTGAGTCTGCGCCGTAAACTGCTTTGCCTCGGGCTATAGTGCCGCCAGCTTTTACTTTAACTCTCCCACGGACCAAAATAGGACATGGGTCGCCTGACGAAACGCTTTTGACGGCTATGCCTATGCAGTCTTGGGCTGAAGTTGCTGGGCTGACCTTGTCATCTGCAGAGAGATATAGTGGGTCGCCTTTTGTGATAACTGTGCCTGCTTCAATAGTTTCGATTATAGCGTTTGGGTCGTCTGTCTCACCTATCGCCATCCAAGTCTTGCCTGAAAAATCCGTCATAAAGCATCACTCCAAATTTTCTTTTTCGGTTTCAGCAAGCTCCGCCTTGCTTACTCCCCAATTTACACAAGGTGACAACACGCAAGGATGCTTACTTCGACTATCCACCTTGCTTCGCCCTCTCATGAAACTTTAAGATGACGCCACGAAGTTCCTGACATAGTCTTTGAGGCCCAAAACCCCAACTTCTTTCAACCATTGGACTAGGCAAAATGTTCTGAATCATCCTTACTGCTTCTTCAATGTGAATCATGTGCTTCGGATTCTTCAGAAAACTTCCAGCAACATTACTATCCACAATTTTTTTATTTCCCATTTTTTCACGCTCGTTCAACAGTGCATGCAAAGGAGCAGAAACACCCGTTGAAGCCATGTAATGCGGGTGCAGAAGAAGCCAATCTCGAATCTTGATTTCGTCCCACATCTTCTCTTTAGCGAAAAAGATGCTCTGAACCCTTTGAGTTTCAGGTTCAGTCTTCAACCTTCCTACAACAGCTAAAACACCGTTTTCCTTGTCAAGCCAAACCGTGCTGAAATGTTCTGGCAGAAAAGCCGATGCATCTTGATGAAAGCCGAGTATGTACTCGCCAGCAATTATGGGCTCAAAAGTTTGCTCTTTAACCCGCAGTTTCTCCAAGATTTGGATGTTTGTTTCTGGCATCCCAGGCACAGCTACAAGACTTAACTCTGCGTTGTGCAAACCATGCGGAATTTTTCCATCCAAGACATCTATTGTTTCGTAGTCTGCTCCAACACTGACATGTCCAACCAAGCCTTTGCGGATTTTTTCGGCGGTTTCCTCATCGTAAATTTCGGCTTCGTACCAAAGGTTCTGCCCATCCCATTCCGTCTTGATGACCTTTCCGACAGCATTGGGAACAGCAACATGCTCAACATAAACGGGTGCAGAAACAAGCTTGCTTGCGAACGCTTGCAGCTCTTCAGACGTGTAAATGTTAAAGTTTCGGCTCATGCCAGTCGTCATAGCTATGCCGCGAACCCGCAAAGGCTTATCAACAATTTTTTCTAGGACATGAAAGGGCAAAATAGCGGAAACATGATTATGCTGTGGTTCGCTTTTATGGTGCTTTTCAAACCAAGCCTTTGCCTTTTCCAAATCCCAGCTTTTACCCTTATCAAAAAGGTAGCTTTGCACCTCCATGGTATTCTTGCCCTTCGGTTTCCCAACAACCGCTTTGATGCCTTCATCCTCGCTCAGAACAATGGTTCTTAAACTGTCTGACTGAAATTCTTCAGGGCTTCGATGTCCACTTCGAATGTAAACTTCAGCTTCTTCCCATGGCAATTTTACACCAACCTTGCACAACTAACACCCAATTAATATGCGAAGAAAATGAAAAGGCAAATTGTACACCGCATAATCCCATGTGCGGGTCCATCCGTTAACCCTCACAGTGGGCTAAACTCCAAAAAGTGATTTAGAATGCCCAGAAAATGCATAGTCAAAGTAGTTCTGAGCAAAGAGCAAAAGGAGATTCTTGACGAGTTAGCGAGAAGACTCGGAACCAGTGAGAGCGAAACTCTGCGAATGGCCTTAATGGACTATGCAAAAGAACTAAGTCTAGTTAGCGAACGGATTCACAGAATGGGCAACAGATTTTGACATACTCATTGGAGATGCTCTGATTCGGATTTAAGTTCAAAACTAGCCAAATTAGGGATTAAATTTAAAAATCCATAAGGAATTTATTAGTTAAGGCTCTAACGTAGTTTTCCAAGGCAGAGCCCCCAAGAGGAGTTTACAAGTTGGCAAGAAAAGCTTTCGAGACGGTCTTGCTTGAAGCCGTAGACGACGCCTTAGCTTCTCTTGGAGACTCAGCTAGACAATCGATCTACTTCCACCTTGAAAACAAATTTCAAATAGCAAAAAAGGACATTCCTTATCGCTTTGAGGATTTTGCGGATGGACTTGAAAAGATTTTTGGTTTAGGCGCCAGATTTTTAGAGATTTTAATTATGAAAAAACTGTATGAAAAGATTGGACAGCCTCTCAAGTGGAACGAAAGCAAAGAACTTGTGTTTGCTGAATATGTGGCAGCGGCCAAACAAAGTTTTTTGAAAGGGAATAAAGAAGTTAAAGCTGTCAAAATCTAAGCTTTCATCACGTCTGCGAAATGTAGAGTCTAACGATTCATATTTGAAGTTCACAAACAATTTATCAATGCATCGTTAATTTTCATTCTAAAACCCAAAATAAGCTCCTGAGGGAACCTATTGCCACAAAATAACTTTAGCAAAATCTTTTTGGCAGCAGTTGATGAAAGTTTATCCTCCTTAGGAGATTCGCCTAAACAGGCCATACTCTTTCATTTAGAAAATTCCTTTAAGATAAAGAAGGAGCACATTCCAGCGAACATGACAGAATTTGCAAAGGCTTTGGAAGGAATTTTTGGTCCTGGGGCTTCTTATCTTGAAAAGCTTATTGTAAAGCGCCTTTATGAAAAGCTAGGCTTGAAGTTTGATGATGATGTGGAATATCAGGATTTTCTTAAATGTGTAAACAATTTGCAGAAGCATCTAATGCCTAAAGGAGAATGCACAACTCAATGAAGAAAAGCAAAAGTCGCAACAGAATCAAGGAAAGACTTTATGTCCTTAGTGATGGAATAGGCGAGGCAATTTGTGTTGCAGACCCAGATACATACGAAATGCTTTTTGCCAACAAAAACGAAGAGTTTTTCCGTTCTGTTGTGGAGAATTCTCACAACGCAATTTTGATCGTAGATGAGAGCTTCAGAATCGTCTATGTTAACAATGAAGCTGTACGCTTGAGTGGATATTCAAAAGAAGAAATAGTTGGACAGGACTTCAGAAAGTTTCTCGAGGATGAGAGCAAAGTTCTGGTTCAGGGCAGATATCTGCAAAGACAAAGAGGAGAAGATGTGCCCTCTAGGTATGAATTCAAGATAGTGCGAAAGAATGGCGAGAAAAGAGAGGTTGAGATTAAATCCACAATCATAAGAGATAGAAATGGTAAATCACGCTCTATAGCTCAATTACTCGACGTCACTGAACACAAAAGAATAGAAGAGGAAAGAAAACGTTTTGAAGAAAGGCTTTCCGCATTAAACAAACACGCCCAGAATGTAAGCATGGCGAAAAGTCTAGAAGAAATCTACACGCTTACGTTAAACGCCATGGAGAAAACGTTGGGGTTTGAATATGCCTCCATTCT
>CAYZEP010000012.1:0-33832 GCA_964477645.1 uncultured Candidatus Bathyarchaeia archaeon
CCTATGCGAAGAAAGAAAAATCCCATACATATTCGTCCCAAACAAAGAAAAAATCGGCACCGCCATAGGCATAGACGTCCCAGCAGCCGCAGCATGCATCACCAAAGAAGGAGACGCCACAGCACTAATCAAAGAAATAGTCACAAGAATCGAACAAATAAAAAGAGGACCAACGCAATGAGCAAAGAAGAAAAAACAACATCACAAGAAGAACTCATTCCAGCAGAAGTAATCCAAGTCATCGGACGCACAGGCGTAACCGGCGAAATCGCACAAGTCAGAGTCCGCATCCTAGAAGGAAAAGACAAAGGACGCATCATAACACGAAACGTCAAAGGACCCATACGAGCCCAAGACATACTAATGCTCAGAGAAACAGAAAGAGAAGCCAAAAAAATCACCAGAAGATAACCCAAAAACAAAAACCACCAGAGGAAAACACTCTTGCCCAGACCAAGGAAATGCTCATTCTGCGGCACCGAATTCTCAGCAGGCACAGGCATGATGTACGTCAAAAACGACGGATCAATCCTATGGTTCTGCTCAAGCAAATGCAGAAAAAGCTCCCTACAATTCAGAAGAGACGCACGAAAACTCAAATGGACAACATACTTCGGCAAAGAAGAAAAAGGAAAAGCTTAACAAACCAAAACCAAAAAAGAAAAATTTCCATTCAAACAACCCTCTTTTATTTCCAACCACTATTTCCCACAAAGACTCATTATGAACACACCCCACATCCGCTGCCTCCACATCACCATCGAAGCAGCTGATTCACGTTTATGTATCGCTTTTTGACATGTATCGATCCTTGAAAAAAACCATTTATTAAGATATGCGAAATCATATCTTCAGAGGCGAACCAAATGGGTATAAGAAGCAAAAAGAAACCGAAAAAAATTAACCTGCTAGAAATGCCCGATTCCGAAAAAATTAAAGTGATTCGAAAAGTCAAGGAAAACTTGCGACAAAAAATCGTGGAGGCAAAACTTTGGCAATCTTTCATTGAAGCCGAAAACCTGACCATAAACGGGGAGACAATTCAATGCGAATACATTGATCTTAAGGGACTTTCACTTAACGAGCTGATTAAAGGTTTCTAAAAAACTACCCACCCTATTTTGTTATACACTCTATTTCTAATTGATAAATAAGCAGAGTTTTCAAACCATCGTCTAAAACTTCAGTCCATGGCCTATCTAAGCATAAATATTGCTTCATCAAAGTAACATATGCCATACGTGGGGCAAAATAATGAGTACAATTGAAGAGGAGAAACTTGCTGCACCATGCGGTCTATATTGCGGAGCTTGCATTGACTATCTAATTTACAAAAGCTGTCATGGTTGCAGTTGCAAATGTGGAAAATGTGACGCCTCGAAACATCATGAACAATGTGACATTTACAAATGCTGTGTCGAGCAAAAGGGGCTTCAAGCTTGTTCTGAATGTGAAAACCTTCCCTGTACAACGCTTATAAGATTCTGTTACAACCCTGTTTGGTTACATCATTTGCCAGTGATAGAGAATTTGCGGAGACGCAAAGCCATTGGAACAAAAGACTGGGGGAAGGAACAAAGTGAAGCTTGGAAAAACGAATGGTACCTTCGAAGATGGATTTGGTTCCAAAAAGAGTGCGAGAACAGACTCAAACGATGTAGAGAAGAAGGAGAGGCTATTTTCGCTGAGAACAAGTAGTTGTGCGAGTTTGGTAGCGGGGAGTAGATTTGAACTACTGATCTCTGGGTTTCTCAGAATGAGCAAACCCTCTTATGAGCCCAGCGGGTTAATCCTGGCTACCCCACCCCGCTAAACCTATGCTGAAGGAATGCCTTCTTAAATCTTTTTGGTGGAAACTACTATTTCAATGTTAACCGTTTCTTTTCCTTCGCCGAATAACAGCAGAAACATTTTAGTTTCACATTACCATTGGTAAGTTGGTGTTAAACCAAATGGACAAACCCTACTTTCGTCAGATGTTCAATCCCGTTCTTGAGAATCCCATTTTTGTCCAAGGGCTTCCAGGTTTTGGTAATGTCGGAAAAATTGCAGCCCATCTTTTGATAAAGTTTTGTGGGGCGAAACCTTTTGTGGAGCTTTATTCGCCTTCTTTACCGGATTATGTTTCAGTTAATTCAAAAGGAATTTGCCACCTGCCTAGATATGAGTTTTACGCTGCACCCATGGAAAAAAATGATTTCATAATAATGACTGGAGACACGCAGCCCTCCTTTGATGATGTTGTTGCACACTACTCGATCTGCAGTGAAATAGTGGATTTTGTTGTAAAACGGAACTGCAGCTTCATCGTAACAATTGGCGGAGTGCCAATCACCGAAGAGAAGGCACAAGTGTATGTGGCTGCTACTTCGCCTAGACTTGCCCTAGAGTTTATGGAAAAAGGTGCAGTAATATATAGTAAGGGCAGAATTGCGGGGGGCACAGGTTTAATGCTGGGGCTTGCGAAGGAACACGATTTAGATGGAGTGTGTCTGTTGGGTGCCACAACTGGTTTTAGGGCGGATCGTGGTGCAGGCTTTTCCGTTTTCAAGTTTCTAATGAAGGCTCTCGGTAATGAGGTAAAGGAAGGGTTATAAGAGAAAACGTCAACTTTAAAACATCACGGAACGTGGATACATGAATGAAGAAAAGCGAAAAAGCAAAGGAAGAGCCTCTCTAAGGCTTGATCTGAGTTCAAGATTCTGGAAGACGTTTTTATTGGTGTTGGCGGTTTTCTTGACTTTTGCCGGACCAACATACATACCTTATTTACTTCTAAATATTCCCAAAATAGACTATGCGGTTTCAATGGTTTCTGGATTTGTCCTGTTTATGGCTGGTTTAGTGCTTCTATGGTATCTTATTAAGAATAAGATGATTTCTTAAGCAAAAAGCGAGTTTATGCCTCCGATACCCCAGGGTACATCACCTTTTCAGACAGGTAAGTTCTTCATCGGCAATTATAATGTTTAATGAGTATGTTAAAAATGGTTCGGTTACGCATGGTAGATTAGCAAACTATCCAAAACATACAAGACAAAGAGAAAAGTTCGTTAGAAAGAATTTCTCATCGGGCAAAAAGGTTTAAAATTTCTCGCGTCTTTTATAAACTTGGGCATAAGAATATTGGGTCTACGAGGTTTGTGGCATAATTGCAAATATTGGTTTGTTATTATAGCTATCATAGGCCTTTTAACCATCTACACTTTCTGGTACCTTTACTTTGAACCGCAACATATTCCTCTCTTTTTAGCTACGACTATTGTTGCGTTGAGTTTTGTAACAGTAATGGCTTTGCTGCCGAAATACAGACAACGTTTTGTCGAAAGAATACTTGCGTATCACGCTAAAGAGAAAAAGCTTGGGGCGCTTTACCGTTATCAAAAAGTAGCACTTGTGTCAATTATTATAAACACTTTAATCTTTTCCATAATCTGGCGATATCAAATTATCCCTACCCAATATATGCCATTCTACGTGCTCACTTTTCTTATAGTAGTTCTGGCATCTGGGACCATCTTAACTGTGGGAATGCTAAGGACGGCTGGAAAATGGGGAGTTTTGCTTATTGCAATATTAACCATAATTGTTGTTTTGCGCTTACTGATATGGCGATACCTAGCTAGTTAAATTATTTCAATTCATCAAAGGAAAGAGAGTATTTTTTAAGTATGGTACCGTGTGAGAGTAAGTTATATAAATTTCACAGGAAATATAAAAATATGAAATTAGGGATTACTTCTGGTTCCTTTCTACCTAAATCCACTAAAGAAGCGGTTCTGAAAATCTCAAGATTAGGGTTCGAAGAAGTTGAAGTCAATCTTCAACATTTTGAGTTAGGTTATGGATTTGAAAAACGAATCAACACTTCTTTCTACAAAGATCTAAGAGCATTGGTCAAAGAACTTTTGATGAACGTTATATCAACACACGCCTCTTTCTTGTTGGGCGTACAAGTGTTCAGTGAAAATGCAAGAATGAAAATACTTAAGAAATCTATCGAAATAGCTCGTCTCTTAGAGTCCAACGTTCTAGTACTACATCCCGAACATATTTTCAAAACACACGAAGAAGCCATTAGTTTTTTGTCAATGCCGAATGAACGATTCCTCATTAAAGGATTCAAACAGCTTTTGATGAATGCAAAAAACCATGGAATAATTCTAGGCATTGAAAACATACAGATATGGCACGATTTTCCATTATTGAATGACCCAGATAACATGCTCAGGTTAATGGATTTCTTAGAAGATGCTGGCGTTGTAATTGACATTTACCATTCAGAATTGGCGAACAACACACAACAGTTCATAGATAAACTCGGCAATTTTATCGTAAATGTCCACATAAGCGACACAAATTACACGAAAAAGAGAATGCTACCTGGCGAAGGAAAAACAGATTGGAAACAAGTGTTATCTTGCTTAAAAAGAGTAAACTACGATAAATGTCTAGTTATGGAGTTGTCTGAAACTTTCACTGCTTCTCAGTTACTACGTAGCAAAAGATTCATCGAAAGAAAAATGAGAGAATCTTAAGCTCCATTTAAACAAAATACTTTGAGAAGTTAACCAAAGTGATTAATCGGGATATACCCATACAGATACATAAAGCATATAAGATATGCTAAAAGATATAACAGCTATGCAAGAGGATAAAGAGAAAAAACTTGAAGAAATGATAAAGAAAACTGACGAAACCACCAAAAGGACAACGATAATTCTGGAGAAAGAGGAACGAGAATTCATCGATTCGTTGATTCGAGAAGGAAAAGAACCAGGCATCAAACCCCTCATTTCCAAAATGCTTGATGTTTACAGAAGCATGATGATTTATGATTGGCGTTTCCCAGGAGAATATTATTGCGGCATAAGTCGCATAGCCTTCGTGAACGTAGAACTAATCAACATCCTCATTCAGCACACCCCAAAAGAGGGATGGCGTGAAATCGGAAGAAAAATGGGGGAAGCCGCAAAAGTTTCTATAGAAACAACCCTCAACATTCAAACAACAGACCGTGAAAAATGGCTAGAAGTCTTCAAACGCCTAAGAGTACAGGGATTCGGCGACTTCTACCTAAGAGACAAATACATCCTCATAAAAACACCATTCATCAACGAATCCGAAATTTGGGCTGGTCTTTTAGAAGGTTTGCTCGGAATAGAACTGGATATAAAAACTTCCGCTCCACCATTCGTTTTTGAAATTAAAGAAAAACTTGATTCAACAAAAAACGAGTAGAATCACATACGCTAAAAGGAAAGATTTACACGGAAGTTTAAGCTTAGAAAGTTGACGGAGAAAAATGAGATGCCATTGTACGAAGCTATGCTCTATGAAAAATTGGAGAAAAATAGGGTCAAATGCAATTTATGTGCAAGAAGATGCTTCATAAGCGAAGGTGGAACTGGTTTCTGCTTAGTCAGAAAAAATGAGGGTGGGACACTTTATTCTCTTGTTTATGCTAAAGCAATATCGGCATGCATAGACCCCATAGAGAAGAAGCCGCTTTCACATTTCAATCCTGGTGCACTGGTTATGTCCATTGCCACCGTTGGCTGTAACTTTCGCTGCCAATTTTGTGACAACTGGATGATTAGCCAAGAAAAAGATATAACTGGTAAGCATTTTCCTCCAGAAGAGGTTGTTAAAGCAACAAGAGATAATGGTTGTCAAGGAATAAGCTACACATACACGGAGCCAACAATATTTTTTGAATACGCTTATGACACAGCCAAACTTGCTCATCAAGTAGGATTTTTCAACACTTTCGTGACGAATGGTTACATGACACCAGAAGCAGTAAAAATCATAGCACCTTTTTTGGATGCGGCAACAGTAGATTTTAAAGGCGGCGGAGACCCAGACTTCTACAAGACTTGTTCATCTGTTCCATCAGTTGAACCAATCTACGAGTCTTTAAAAGAAATGAAGAGAAATGACATTCACATAGAAATCACGAATCTGGTTGTGCCCAAGACAGGAGACTCAATTGAAAGAATAAAGGAACTTGCAAATTGGATAAGGACTGCCCTTGGCAAAGACACACCTTTCCACCTGCTGCGTTTCCATCCTGACTACCAACTGACAACAATCCCATCCACTTCAATCGAGACTCTGGAGAAGGCATATGTTGCTGCAAAAGATGCAGGACTAAATTATGTTTACATTGGAAATGTGCCGGGACACCCAAGCGAAAACACTTACTGTCCTAGCTGCAATGAAATGCTGATTAAGCGCTTCAGCTTTGAAATTACAAGGTGGAATCTAACAAAGGACATGCGCTGCCCAGTATGCGGACAGGAAATTCCAATTAAGGGCAAATTGCATGCAAGTGGATACGCCTATCCATACGCCCTGTTTTAATAACTCCTTAACCTAGAATAAAATCGAGCGAATATGTGGCGACTTCTCCGCCCTGATGCGGTATCAGTGCTAGGCGATAAAATGGCAAAGAAAAGCTTAGGCAGATACTTCGCTGTCACGCAAGACGAAAAACCAGCAAAGTTTATGATAGCAAAAAAACTTCCTGCACAGTTCAGCGAAAACGATTCAACAGAAGAGCTTTGGCAAAAGCATGCAAGCCTTATGCAGGAATTTTACAAAGTTGAAAGGGAAGTTGACGCAAAGCAAAAGGCTTTGCAAGAAATGCCGACTCCGGAAAAATCTTATCTGGATTTGAAAATCGAAATCGCAAACAGAACCCTTTCAGGTTGTCACCTTTGCACGCGTAGATGCGGAGTCAACAGATTTAAGGGTGAACTAGGCTTCTGCAGATGCGGCACAGAGATAACTGTTTCAAGCATTTTCGAGCACGTCGGCGAAGAACCGGAGCTTGTGCCTTCTGGAACAATCTTCACTATGGGATGCACAATGCGCTGCAAGCATTGCCAAAATTGGACAATTTCTCAATGGATGGAGACAGGAGAAATTTACAGGCTGGAAGAATTAGCCAAAGAAGTTGAACACTTGCGTTCGAATGGTTGCAGAAATGCAAATCTAGTCGGTGGAGAACCTACACCATGGCTCCAACAATGGCTTGGAACCTTCAAACACGTAAACGCAAATATTCCAATTGTTTGGAACTCAAACACCTACTACAGTCCAGAAACAGCACAGCTCTTAGGTGGATTCGCTGATGTCTACCTATTAGACTTCAAGTATGGACCGGGCGAATGTGCTGAAAAAATTTCAGATGCACCAAACTACTGGAAGGTGTGCACACGCAATCATTTAGAAGCTAAAAAATACGGTGAACTCATAATACGCGTGCTAGTTTTGCCAAACCATCTAGAATGTTGCACAAAACCGATTGTAAACTGGATAGCTGAAAATCTAGGCACAGAAACAAGGGTTAACGTCATGTTCCAGTATAGACCAGAGTGGAGAGCATATGAGATTCCAGAACTGTGTAGAAGACTAACGGGAGATGAAATGGAAAGGGCTGTACAGCTAGCTAAAGAGGCAAAATTAGCAAACTTCATAACCTAAATGCACACAACGCTCGCTCAACTAGTTTTGAAGGAAAATGAAAACAGCAAAAGAATATTAGACTGGCATTCTCCTTAGGAAATATGAAATTGACTAGCAATGGAAAGGAAGAGCCTTCGCTGGCGTTTGGCGGGCAAGCGGTAATGGAAGGAGTGATGATTCGCTCCCAAAAGCATATGGTGATCTGTGTTAGACAACCTAATGACGCAATACTGACAAAAGTAGAGGAAATAAAATCCGTTTCTGACAGATACAAAGTTTTAAAACTACCTTTTCTGAGAGGAATTGTGGCCCTGTTTGAAACTCTGTATATAGGCATCAAAGGTCTCTATTTTTCTGTAAATGCTAGCTTAGAAGAAGAGGAAAAACTTAACCCAAAAGAAATAGTGCTATCAGTTGCCATAGCTCTATCCTTGGCAATATTTCTGTTTGGTATCCTACCCTTCCTCTTGACTGCTCTCTTGAACCTTGGAGGATTAGTTTTTAATATCGCAGAGGGTGTAATCCGCCTTTCGATTTTACTATTATACCTAGCAGCCACAGCTCTGATTGGAGAATTTAAAAGAATATTCCAATATCACGGTGCAGAACACACGGCCATAAATGCTTATGAAGCTGGAGTTGAACTGAATGTTTCCAACGCCAAGAACTTTTCTCGATTTCACCCAAGATGCGGAACATCCTTCATCCTCATCGTCACTTTAATCAGTATTCCGCTATTCTCAATCATGCCAGATTTAGGATTCTTTATGAGACTAGCCTATAGAGTTCTTCTTATTCCTGTAATTGGCGCCATTTCCTATGAACTCTTGAAGCTTAGTGATAGGTATAAGAAATCAAAGATTGTGAAAGTCTTAGTAGCACCAGGTTTAGGGCTTCAGTATTTAACAACAAGAAAACCAGACGAGAAGATGATCGAGGTTGCTTTAGAAGCTGTTAAAGAAGTAAATAGACTTAGGAAAACATCTCAATGAATTGTTTCGCGTCCTAATGAAACCAGCAATGTGACGCGGTATTCTTGTAATAGAAAATAGGTAACAAGTGAATAGGCGAAAGCTATTTCTCCGAGTAGCTTCACTTGTAGAGGCAGAACAAGTGATTAAAATGCCATATTGTCCAGAATGCGGTGGCGAAATGCAATATATGATAGCCACCAAACATTATGTATGCAAAAGCTGCGGATTATCAGTAACACAACAAGAACTTATGGAACTAAGAGACAAATTAAGACCTAGCATTGAATCTGAGGAAGACGAACAGGAAAAACGAAGGAAAGAATACTTGAAATGGTGGCTTAGCAAGAAAAAATAAACTGCATACCCAAATTTTTAAACGGTAAGTTAGCAAACAGCATAAAAAGACAAAGCGGTTTTATTCATAAGAGCCTAAGCCGGAAATGTGAGAAGATGAATCAACAAATGGAGATAATCTGCGTTGGCAATGAACTGTTAATCGGCAAAACATTAAACACAAACGCTCACTGGCTTGCTAGGCGTGCCACCTCATTAGGGATTTTAGTGAAGCGAATAACCATTATAGGCGATGACGTTGACGAAATTGCAAACGCTATACGTGAAGTATTACAGCGAAAACCACGGTTCATCATAACAACTGGTGGATTAGGCCCAACTTTTGACGACAAAACACTGGAAGGAATTGCTAAAGCCCTGAACTGCAAATTGGAGGTTAACGAAAAAGCTTTGAAAATGGTCAAGGAAAAATATGAAGCCTACTTCAAAGAAGGAAAGATGGAAAAGGTTGAATTAACACCGCCAAGAGTTAAAATGGCAACGCTTCCAGAGAGAGCAGAACCACTACCTAACTCTGTCGGAACAGCTCCAGGAGTCATGATAAATGTCAAAGGAACATTGTTAATAGCGTTGCCTGGCGTCCCACCGGAAATGGAGATCATTTTTGAAGAATCAGTCACATCCCTGCTTAGGAGGGAAGCTGGAAATGCTACTTTTTTTGAAACCAGTATATACGCAGACAGCATCATGGAATCAAGTTTGGCTCCATTGATCGATGTGATCATGCACAAAAATGCGTATGTTTACATAAAATCTCATCCTAAGGGCGAAGAGAAAAAACCCCACATTGAAATTCACTTCTCAACAATGGCAAAGGACTCTAAGACCGCCAAAGACCGTCTAGGAAAAGCAATAATTCAACTGTCAGAATTAATAGAGAGAAATGGTGGAAAAGTTAAGTTTCAAAAGAGAAAACAATAATCTCTACTAGAAAGTTTACAACAGGCTTTTGAAAGCCTTACTAATAGTCGGTCAAGAAACATAACCGCCAGAAATACAATCTTAACCGAAAAAGCTTTTACTTCCAGACGAAGGTTTGATACCTAACATTAGATTCCTAAATTAAAATGGGATGATCAGAGAATGTTCATAGTCTTCATTGTAGGAACCGCTGGATCTGGAAAATCTCTGCTCACAGCAGCCTTTAGCGAATGGCTAAAAATATCCAAACAAGATGTTGCGGTGGTGAACCTCGACCCAGGAGCGCTAACGCTTCCATACTCGCCAGATGTTGACGTCCGCAACTACGTGAATGTTGGAAACTTAATGGAAGAGTATGGTTTAGGTCCAAATGGAGCATTAATAATGGCTGCTGATCTGATTGCGGACGAAATCGAGCGAATTTCAAAGGAAATTGAAGATTTAAAATCTGACATTGTTTTGGTAGACACCTCAGGGCAGATGGAGTTGTTTGCCTTCAGAGCGAGCGGCCCCTACATTGCCAGCGAGCTTACAAGAGAACCTAAAGTCCTAGTTTACTTGTTTGACGCTGTTTTTTCGGTCAATCCATTTAACTACGTTTCAAATCTTTTCCTTTCAGCAGCGGTATACAACCGTTTTCTTCTACCTCAAGTCTATCTATTGTCAAAATGTGACCTTCTTCCAAAAGGAGAAACTGATAAAATTGTGGATTGGTCAGCCAATCCAAAGGCCTTAGAAACTTCAGTTGAGCAGAAACTTGAAGGAACAAAACGCCTGCTGAGCAGAAACATGATACAAGCGATATACCAGCTTGGCTTAAAATTTTTGCTAATTCCAGTTTCAGCAAAAACAAACGAGGGAATGATAAATTTTAACATGACTCTGGAGCGCATTCTAGCTGGAGGAGAAAAATACACATACTAACGAAAAATGTGTTCTCGCATCCATCAGCAGTCGTTAAGAAGCGTCCATGCAGCAGCTAACGTGCCGTACTCGGCTTTTCCCAAGTTGTCAGCGCTTCCGATTATTATCACATCGTTTTCTTCTGGCTCTAAAAGTTGGACTATCTGTTTTGATGCTTTTGGAAAGTCCTTAGCCAAATTACTGCTTACTTGGGGAAGGATTAGGCATCCTTTCCTTGACACTATCGTTGTTGCACCTTTTGCACCAGCTATTACTGCCGCATCACGTTGCTCCACGCCTGATTTAACCTTATGCCCACGATTTTTGACGAGGATTGCAAAATTGTAGTCGGCAAGAGCCAACTCACTTTTCATGATTTCAACCTTCTTCCTAAAAATTGAGGTACATTCTTTCCAAAGCCTTAAACCCTTATTTGTAAGGGCACATCCAGCCTTCGATGTTACAACCAACCCAGCGTCTTTTAATCGACCTATTATGGTACGGACTGCGCCTTCACCGACCCTTAGATTTTCAGCCAGCTTGCCTCGACCGATTGCGTTCTCTGCCATAAACTCTATTGCAAGTAGCATGTGAAATACGGAGAATGTTTGAGAAGGGCCTGGAGTTTTTTCACTTGCGATGCTTTCTAAAAGTTGTTTAAACGTATGGGACATGAGTTTCACAATTATAGTTTAGGCTGTTGTTATTATAATTGTTATAGGTGAGAAACGCGGGATTTCGAAATATCAGCTCTTAATAGTTGCTTTTTCTAGAGTAGTATTCTCTGACTATACCAGCTGTAAGCGCAATTAGACCTACAGCTAGCAGGTAGATTAGTGGATAAATGAATATTGCAAGCAAAGTCTCGTATGTGATGGCTGATGGTAATAGTGGAGTGAAGAACACCGTTATCCACATTATAACAAAAGTGGCAATGCAACCAATTCCAAGACCAACAGCAAGCCCGTGGACGAAGCTACTTCTATCTTCCCCTTGAATGTTCACCATCAAGGTCTTCTGTTTTACCTCTTCTCGCTTATGCTCTGCCGCCTCTTCGAAAGATGCGAGCTCTTCCGGTTCATTCTCTTGCTCAACTTCATCATGTTGAACGCTTTCTTCATTTGCCTCATCCTCGTAGTGGACTTCTCCCTGTGTTTCTTCTTCGGCCTCCATAGTATTCGCCCTTCTTGTGTTTTGTTGTGGGAGTGAATTAATAAAATTATTCAATTACAAATTCTAATTTGGAATAAGAATTAAGAATACGGAAAAAGGACTATTTTGAAACAAGTTTGGGCGTAAGCTGCTCTATAGCATTCTTGAGCTTATTCCATTCATCGAGGTTCCTGATGTTAAACTTATGCTTTCTTTTCCATGCATCAACTCTTTTCTGCCAAAGATACAAGCCTATTGAGCGCTTTCCGAAAGATTCGAAGACGACTATTGCTTCCCACCATTTTTCACTTTTAAAAATTGTAGTGTAGTCAATGACCTTGTAGAATTCAGATATAGGTAATTTTTCACTTGCTTCAGTCATCACTTAATTCGCCTCTTCCATATGTTTAATCTTCAATCATTTAAGTGTTTCAGCAATGTGGAAGGGTAAAGTCATCTTGGATTTAAGAACCCGAAAACTAAGTGCCATTTCATTTATTCGCTTTTCAGATATTGCTTCTTTTTTTAGACGTAGTGAAGAAATTGAATCAAAGACAAGCATTCCGAAACTTTATTATCCCTTCAAAGTCTTTGACGAATTTTAGCAAGACCAGCGGAAGTAGTCCATCACCGTACTGAAGGATGCATTATTTAATAATTTTTTTATAGAGGTAATGCCTATATCCTTTAGAGAATCCGTATGTGCGGGGGAGGGACCAGAATGCGATATGTCAGAAAATTCGAAAATGAAGTTGGCGAACTGGGTTCCCTCAAAGGACATGAATACCATAGCTAAACTGTGCAGGATATTTAACCAAGGCAAAGTCTACGAAATTTTCTGGGAGTATTGCGGCTTAACTGCGACAATTCTCAGCGGAAGGGAAGCATATAGTTGGCTTTATTATGAGAGTGATGAACCTTGCGGTTTTGCCCTAGGTAGACGAAGACGCGGTGCTATGCAGATGAACGCGGCCTTTGTTTTTGAAGAGGTTTGGGGACCAAGTGATGGAACATCGAACGAACTTGGCAGATTAAGCAGAAAAGACACAGAAAGAGCGCTTAAATTCAGAAAGTTGATTAACTCCTTAGATTTCAAGCTTCCAATAGTATTAAGGGCAGCCACCGACAACCAATTTGCACATATTATTGCGAGATTGCTAAAAGCAAAATGGGTAAACGGACTTATTATCGCAGAAAGGAAATTAAACAAAAAATTCGAGTTTTCAGCTCCAGCAGGATACAGATTTAACATGTTTGAAGATGGCGATCAATTTTTTATGTCGAAAATTCATAAGGAAGCATTCAATGAAGACATTTCTCCTGAGGATTACAAGGTATGGGCAACTGCTGAGAACTGTCGAACCATTGTAGCAACACATCGCGAAGAACCAGTTGGATTCATAATTGCTGAAAGAAGACATTGCGGTTCTTTAGGTGACTTCAATATAGCCGTCAAACCTACTCATCAAGGTAAAGGAGTCGGTTCAGCTTTGCTCAAAGCTGCTTTCAACATTTTCATCGATATGAAAGTAAAGAGAGTGATTGCAGACTATCTGATCCTTAACACCTCTGCTCACAACTTCTATCAAAAACATGGATTAAAACCAAAAAGAAACTACAATTACTTCTTGATGTGACCTGAAACTAGTAGGTTTGGATTTTTCCTTGGGCTAGTTCCATGCAGAATTTGTCTATGTTTTCAAGTTCATAGTTCAATACATCGTTTATTTCATGTCTAACTTTATCTATGTGGTTGTTGCCTTTCATTATAACTTGGGCTGCTGCGACTGCTGGGTGGTCTATTGGGCTTCCTATTTTGCTTAGCAACCAGATATAGACTTCTTCAACCTCTGGCACTTCTTCACAAACATGTTGGGCTATTTTGTATGTGAGGACGTTGTAAATTTTTCCTACGTGGCTTACTGGATTTTTGCCAGCTGCTGCTTCAGAACAGAACGGTCTGTTTAGTGATATTAAGCCATTTACGCGATTTCCTCTGCCCACCTGTCCAGAATCGCCACTATCTGCGCTTGTGCCTAAGACGGTTAGGTATATACCTCCCAATCCTCTTCCTTGCACATCCAAAGTGTTTAACTGCACATCAACACTTTCGAAATCAGTGTTAACTGAAACAAATCTGTGGGTTTCATCGAGAATTTTTGCTTTTTTTTCGAAATAGTCTTCTTCACTGTCTATGAAACGGTCGACGAAAGCCATGGCAACCGTTAATTTAAGGTCGCTGTTGTTTCTGAACCCCATGACTTTTATGTCTTCGCCTGATTCTGGAAAACGGCTTTTAAACTCTTTGGAATTTAGGAAGTTTTCGGTTTTTAAGACTATTTTTTCTGTTCTGGTCATGGGTGCATAGCCAACTGCTGCCGAAGTGTCATTAGCACCTAAAACTTTCCCCTCTCGCTTGAAAATGTCCGTTAGGCCTACTGAGCCTGGTTTTAGTTCGACTTGATATTTCACGTGTTTTTCAGGGTCTATAAATCGCATGTTCTTCCTAAACCATTCTTTGGCGACTTTTATGGCTATTTCACCAACATCTATTTTTTCGCCGTTAAATTCTGATGTTGCCCTGTCGCCAAATACGAAAAGTATTGGTTGTTTCACTATGCCACCGCCGAATCTTAGTTCAGTTTCCCCAGCCACAAGCAAGGATTTGTCAACGTTATGATGCAGAATTGAACCTGCCCTTTCTAAGTATTCCTTGCTTAAACCTATGGAGATTTGGTCCATTACCGCGTCGCATATGTAGTCCGGATGACCGAGGCCTTTTCTCTCAACGATTTCTATGCGTTGTTTTTCAAGGGGGGTCTGTTTTATGTCTTCTACAAGGATGTTTCGCATGTTAAGCCTTCCTTAATGAAGTTTAGGGTGTATGCACACCAACAAATATATATTTTACTGTATTAATTTATATTCAAAAATAACTGGTGGTTATATTTTGGTAATAACGGGTACATCGCTCAAAAAGCTAAGAATAGAAGCGGGGTTGACTCAGAAAGGGCTCGCAGAGCTTGTCGGTGTATCACAAGCCCACATCGCAAAAATAGAGCAGGGAAAGGTTGATCCAAGGCTCTCAACAATCAACAAAGTCTTAGAGGTTCTAATGGAAGGAAAAAAGAGGAAATGTAAAGACATAATGACCAAGGGAGTGCTTTCTGCAAGGCCAGATAATAGTATTCTGAAAGTGAGTGAAGTTATGGTAAGGCATGCCATTTCCCAGATGCCTGTGTTGAATGGAAACAGAATTGTCGGAACCATAACTGAAGAAAGCATAATCAGAAATCTGAGTTCGAGCATAGCAGAAGAAAAGGTTAAAAACATCATGAGTCCGTCCTTACCAACAGTTTTAGAAGAAACACCAGTAGATGTGGTTCGTCCCTTACTTGAGAGATACCAAGGAGTGTTGATCACAAGGGGCCGAGAACTTGTTGGGATTATAACTCGTTCAGATCTTCTAAAAACAATAAGCTAATGGTGCTAAGTATACAATTGGAAGAGACGCTTATAGAGAATGCTGAAAAGTTAATGGGTGCACACTGATTAATGCGATAAGTTCATCCGTTTTTGCTTTATTCTTTGTATGGTACTTGTTGTTTGTGCAAAAACAAGAGGCAATGAGGGAATTTGTCTCTAATCTCAGCAGCCCACTTTTCTATGAGTTCTCGTTGACTGACTTTGTCAGTTTTGACTAACATACCTACACGAAGGGCGCCTGTGCGCACTTTCTGTAGTGCTTCAATGTTCTTGCATGTCGTGAACTCGTTGCATTCGTTGCAGTCAGATATTTTCCTGTTCGCGGCGCAAGGTCTGATTTTACATTCGTCGTCGCCGCCGCCTTTCAGGCAGCCTTGACATATAGGCAGGTTTTGTATCGATACCAGTCCTTCCGTGAATTCCTTGGAGTCGAAGTCTTTAGCGCCCCATTCATCCACACCGTAACCCCTGATAAGTCCCTCATATCCTTTCGTCAACTCTTTCAAGGTCCCATTGCCCACTATACAACTTCCACACCAAAGTCCGCAGTAACCGATTTGATTCTTCACATTCTCAAAAGGTTTAGCTTGCACTTCGCATGACCTCAGCTAATCTTACTTCTTTGGTTTTCTTTTTATTTGCAAAAGCTTCTTTATATCTTGCGCATCGCTTGGCTCTGTCAGTCTGAACCATAGCCAGCGTCCGTCGTGAAGTTGTTTTGCGCCTTCTATTGTCTCATTCGTTTTGGGGCTTAATTCGGACTTTGCCGAAAGGGCTTTTTCAGCCTCCTCTCTTCCAAGAACTATCAAAGTTTTGACCGTGCCTTTTTCTGGGGTAATTGAACAGAGAGTCCTGCCGCCTTTGCGATAGCGGATTTCCCAGCCGTGCTTTGCGCCGCCGAATACCATTTCAGGTTCAATATCATAGCGGTCTTTAATGAATTTTCTAATTTCTAACCATGCTTTTCCTGCTTGTCCCCCAATAAAATCTGCTATCTCTTTATCATTTGGTTTGTGTGTCCCATCAATCATCCGTTCTCGTTCCATGTTCATCAACGCCGTTCTTTTTATCATTTCAGCACCTCTTGACTTCTACCGATTTATTAGTCTTCTGGAAAAACACAGTCTATTAGAAACCTGCTTTTATTGGATTACGTAGTTTCATAATTTCTCTTAGGGCTATTGTTGCATAGGAACCACGATATAGCATAAAGCTTACTTTGGTTTTGTATTTCGACGGGCTAGTTGAATCATGTGAGATTTCATCCAACGAAAAATTATTCAGCGGGGTCATAACAGTTCGCAGTTCTCCTCTACTGGCGATTTCTGGCATGGCTTTGATTTTGAAGTTTTCTGGAATGATGCCTTCTTCCTCTAGAATTTGTTTCTCAATTTCCCCTTGAATGCCTTGTGAAGGATGCTGTTTGAAACCGACCAGTGGAAGGGCTAACCGCATTTTTCCAGCTTCTACTGCCTTGTTGATTTCTGTTAATGCTTCAGCGTTTGCAGTTTTGTGTATTGTCAGCATTGGCAGACCAGAACGCTCAACATTCACAACATAATCTCCAACTTCAGCCCTACCCAGTTGAAACCCCCCCGCAATTCTTTTGCTTAGAAACTTGTTGAAAAAGTAAGATTGATACGCTTGGGGAAAAAGTTCTCGCAGTCTTATTGGCAATCTTCTGAAGGCACCTATAAAATCGTCTGGTTTTTCGGCTAGATGCCTGAGCATTAGTCGTTCGTAGCGGAGCTGTTTCGGGAAATTTTCTAACGCTTGTTTAAAATCTTGTGTAGCCTGTAATTGTTCACGAGCTCGTCTGGATTCTGGATGCTCATAGCGGCTTGCTTTAGCCAGAAAAAGCATAGCAGCTTTCTTAAAATGGCTCTTCACTATGGCTTTTCCAACTAGATGTGTTATTGGGCGGGTTGTGCCGAAGCGTTGGTGACCGAAAAAGTTTGGAAGACCGCCTATAACTTCGAGTTCGTCAATGGTTTTGGTCATTCTCTTTTTGATTGCGGATTTTGAGTGGCTTATGGCTCTGACTGTGATTTCGAAATTGTTTCCTAAAAGGTAGTATGGTGAAAGCTTGTTGCGGAAATAGCCTATCGGACGGATTTCTATGTCTTTAACATTGACTTTCTGAATCTCTTCGACTGGCACACCTTCAACTGTAATATGCTGAGCAGTAACAGCCTTAGCGTCTTTTATGCCAGCAATTTGGATTCGTTTCAGGCTTATGCCCAGTTGCTCGGCAACAACCCTAAGAGCCTGAAAAGTGTCCCAATTTCGCTTAACCATAACGCATAGCAGATAACGGTTCTTTACAGAAGATGAACCCAACGCCTGATGCTCAGCCGACTTGACTATTTCCGCTTTTGAACCATCGGCAAGCACTTCCTGAACAATAAAATCCTCGACAGATTGCCGAATAACTCCGCTAATACCCAAAGAACATGTAGAATATACCTCAATTCCTATAAACTGCTCAAGTTTAGAGACAAACAAATCCTTACGTCCTTTCTAAAGAAGAAGAAACCTATCCGTTAACTTACCTACTTTCTCAGCAGGAGCAGGACCAATCCCCAAACATGTTACTGTGCCTGGAGGAATTTCCGTGAGTCCTTTATCGATGATTAATGCGCTGGGCAATGCTAATTCTTTCACTTGCCTTTCCAATTCTAGCAATTCTTTTTCGTTTCTCACTTTAACCGCTATTTTGCGTTGCCCTTCACTTATCCAAGCGTCCCACCATGCCTTGTGATGTTTGCGAGCTTCTTCTGCTGCTGAAACTGCCGCGTGTCCAGCTTGAACTGCCGCTTTACCCTTACTTAACTTTAGATCAGAACGAAAAACGATAACTTGCTTATAACGAAATTCACACATGCATTTTCCAACCCGTTTCTAACAGTTTGTTTTCCGCAGATTTTAAGGATTCGCAGATAAGTAAAGGAAAAAGAAGTAAGTAAGAGCGGCTAACATTCGAGGACTTCGCAAAACCCTAAGGAGAGCTTTTCCCTGAAAATCTATGTCTCTAACATTTTGGAGGACTTTGTCTAGGCTGAATTTTGTGCATAAGCTAATGGCTTCATCGAGTTTTTCATCGGGTATTGCATCAAGCGTTCGTCTCACCTTGAGCATAGCGTTTACATCAAAACCCAAAATTTCTTCGCACCGCCTTTGATACATTCCCAGAAAATCTGAAGAAAAATCATTCCTACGCAAACCCTCGTAAGCAACTTCTGCTGCAACCCTTGCACAAGTCATACCAAAGATTACGCCGCCCCCCGTGGTAGGCTTCACATGTGAAGCCACATCGCCAACAGCTAAAACCCCATTTGAACAAGTTTTTCGAATAGGTCCCCCGAGAGGTATAGGATGAAACGCCGTTTGCAAAAGTTTTGCCGTGCGCAATTTTCTTGAGGCTATAGGATGTTTAAGCATAAGCCCTTGCAGAAGCTCTTTCGGATTCCCAGTTTTTGCGGCTAATCCAACCTTTGCTGTTCCATCACGTTTAGGAATCAACCACGCAAAAAGGCCTGGGGCATAATCCTTTCCAAGAAAGACTTCAACCATGTCCAGCTCCAAGTCTTTAACGTCTTCAACTTCTGCATGCACAGCATTAACAAGCATATGACGGTTGAGTGGAGATAGACTTGTATGCCTCAAAATCCTTGAGGATACCCCCTCAGCGTCTATAACGATTTTAGCCAAAAACTTTTCCTTGTTTTTACCATCTTGCTTAACACTTACTCCCCTAACGAAACCATCTTCGACAACTAGAGATTCCACCCATGAACTCAGGCAATATCGAACACCAGAGGCTTCAGCCATTTCCGCAATGTACTTGTCAAAGAGAACGCGGTTAACAACACATGTTACTGGCGTAGGAAAACGAACCGAAAATTTCCTACCTTTCGGCGAATAAAAATTTGCGCCGTAAAAAGTGTTTTCAATGATTTTGGAAGGCAGAGGATACAATCCTAAATGTTTCAGACTTTTGATGCTTAGATGACCAGTACAATGAGATGGAACACCGATTTTGCCGTGTTCCTCAAAAACCGTTGCTTTGACGCCGAATTTTGCAAGGTTCAAAGCTGCAAAGGAACCGCATGGCCCGCCGCCGACGACTATTACGTCTGAAAAAGTTTCCATGCGTTACACACAGATGCCCTGACTGAAATACTTATGTCACAAGCTCAACCCGTCTCTTGCCACGAGCCATAGAAGTTGTGCGTATTTTTCCACCGATTTCTAAGCGCATCAACAACTCGTTGAAGTCCTTAAACCCTAAATCCTTAAACTCTTCTGCCAAAGCGCCAAAAAGCTCCACATCCGTCATGGCGCTTTTCTTATTTAAAATCTCCAATAAAACAAAGTAGGCTGGACGAGTTTTCCATGTTTTAGCAGGCATAGGGTGTGCACCTAAGCAATTGGTGTTGCAGGTTTCTGCACTTGGCGAACTTGATGCATAAAGCCCTTGTACCACTTCTCCATATCCGGCATGATTGATGGTCCAATATCTTTAATTGCATCTTGAAAATCCTTTAACGCAACTTCTTTAGAGTTTATGTCTCTTCTCAATGCGTGCATAGCTGCTTCTCTGCAAAGAGCTTGAATATCCGCGCCCGAATAATTCTTTGCCATGGCAACCAACTGGGTCAAGTCCACATCTTTAGTCAGCGGCATATTCTTTGTGTAAATTTTGAAAATCTGAAGCCTACTCTTCTCATCGGGTTCCCGCACATAAATTAGCCTATCGAATCTTCCCGGGCGAAGGACTGCTGGATCCACGATGTCAGGTCGGTTTGTTGCTGCTATAACAACAATATCTTCTAAAGTCACGATTCCATCCATTTCAGTTAAGAGCTGGCTGATAACCCGTTCTGTCACTCCGCTATCTGCAAAACCTAAGCCTCGGCGAGGCACAAGTGAGTCCATTTCATCGAAGAATACTACTGAAGGAGCTGCCATTCTTGCTTTTCTGAAAACTTCCCTTATGGCTTTTTCTGATTCGCCGACCCATTTGGAGAACACCTCTGGACCTTTAATCGTTATGAAATTGGCTTCGCTTTCAGTTGCAACAGCCCTTGCCAAAAGAGTCTTACCGCAACCAGGCGGTCCATAAAGAAGTATCCCTTTTGGCGGTTTTATCCCAAGCCTCTCGAAAATTTCTGGGGTTTGCAGAGGCCACTCTACTGCCTCTTTAAGCTCTTGTTTGACTTCTTCCAGTCCACCGATATCTTCCCAGTGGATTGTGGGCACTTCTATGTATACTTCGCGCATGGCTGTCGGTGTCACTTCTTTGTAGGCATTCATGAAGTCTTCCATCCTCACTTCCATTTTCTCAAGCACACTCGGCGGTACACGTTCTTCTTCAAGGTTTATTTGCGGCAGATATCTGCGAAGTGCTTTCATTGCTGTTTCTCTACACAATGCCGCAACATCCGCACCAGTATACCCATGAGCCATGTCTGAAAGTTTCTTAAGGTCAACATCTTCCGCCAACGGCATTCCACGAGTATGAATTTGAAAAACTTCGTATCTTCCCTTCTTGTCTGGAACCCCTATCTCTATTTCTCTGTCAAATCTGCCGGGTCTTCGTAGGGCTGGGTCAAGGGCGCCAGGCCTGTTGGTCGCGCCTATGACTATTACGTTTCCTCTACCAGATAAACCATCCATTAACGCGAGAAGTTGAGCCACCACACGCCTTTCAACTTCGCCTGTGACTTCCTCTCTTTTTGGCGCTAACGCATCCAGTTCGTCAATGAATATTATGCTTGGGGCGTTCTGTTGGGCTTGCTGAAAGATTTCTCTGAGTCGGGCTTCGGATTCTCCGTAGAACTTGCTCATTATTTCAGGCCCATTAATTGAGAAGAAGTTGGCTTCAGATTCGTTTGCCACGGCTCTAGCCAAAAGGGTTTTACCGCAGCCAGGTGGACCGTGAAGAAGCACTCCTTTCGGAGGTTCTATTCCAAGTCTCTGGAACAGTTCAGGATGCCTAAGTGGAAGTTCAACCATTTCTCTTACCCTTTGAATCTCCTCATGTAACCCTCCAACATCTTCATATGTTGTTCTTGGCAGTCCCTTCCCTTCAGGTGCTGGCTCATTTAAAATTGTAAGTTTTGTTTCAGCTGTGACTTTTACTATGCCATGTGGGCGAGTTTTCGTTACAGTGAAGGGTATAGCGTGCCCAAGCATCATGACGAGTGTTGTGTCGCCTTCAACAAGCGTTCTTTCCATCAAACGATTCCTAACAAAGTTTGTAAAGTCTTCATCAACGTTTAACCGCATGTCAACTGGCGCGAGAGTAATGCCTAAAGAGTTTTTGACCTTAGCTGATCTAACAAGGACATATTCATTTATGGCTACTCCAGCGTTTTTACGTGTGAATCCGTCAATTCGTAGTGTGTCGCGGTTTTGGTCTTCGCTGTAGGCTGGCCAAGCTATGGCTGAAGTTGTTCTTTTGCCAACTATTTCTATTACGTCGCCAGCGCTTATGCCTAGTTTCTGCATTGTCCTCTGGTCTAAGCGGGCTATACCTCTTCCAACATCCCTTTGCCTTGCGTCGCCAACACGTAATTGCACTTCACTCAACTAGAACCCTTCCCAAATCATTGCATAACACGTTTCGAAACAATGTTTCATTCCTATATAAATGTTTAAACCAACCAGTTTAAGGTTATCTGCTCGTTCTACGCACCATAACTGTCTGCATTTGGCTTATTTCGCCTATACCTTCCAATCTCTTTTCAAGCTCTTCAAGCACGCCAGTTTTGTCTTCTGAGATTTTAATGTGTGCTATTAAAGCGTTTAAGCCGTAAGCTATTGGTTCTTCCCCAAACCCATAAATGGAAGTAAACTCAGGCAGACATTCTTCAATTTTCTTTCTCAAGTCATTAAAGTCAACTTTTATGTCAGTTGGGAATATTTTGTATGAGATTATAACGCTACCCATTTTTAATCTCCTTTTTGTTTTATGGTCCAATGAAGCCGCACTTTGGACACTTGTACAGACGCCCAAACTTTCTGCACTTTCCACAGCGTCTTATCTGAATTTCTCCACAGTTTGGACAGAGAAATTTTGTGGCTTCTGTTCCGGGCGGAATTGGTTTACCGCAGCTTGAGCACGTAATCAAAGTTAGTGTTGCTGTCTTTTCAGACATCATGATTCCTCGGTGATGGTTCTGTAATTGTAAGACCCCCTTATATCCTCTATGCTTTGTCTTCAAAAGTTTGTTATTTCAGTTTCATACCCATATTTCACAGGGTTGTTTTGGGCGTAGTTAAGGTGGCTAAGGGTTTCGAAAAATAGAAAAGACAGGGTTAGGAGAATGGTTAGTTTTTATACTGGTTGCATCCTTCGATTGTGAATGTGAAGCTTTGAATGTTTTTGTAAGGCACTGAGAATTCTAGGTCTATTGTTTCTAGGAGGTATATGTCGCATTTGTTGTCGTCGCTGGCTATGAGGTAGACCCAAACGTTGTATTGGTTGATGTATGTTGCGTTTGTGAGTGGACATGAGAAGCGTTCTCTACCAAAAACTGCGTATAGTTTGACTTGGTCGATTTCCGAATGCGAATAGTTTAAGCCTTCCCAGCCTTCTTGCAGACGCAGTTTAGCCTTGAAGAAGCCTTCGACAGCCAAGTCCTGTTTGGATATTAGCACTTCTTTGACGATGTCTTGACCTGAGGGGTTGTGGATGTCTATTACGCCGTAGTCAACATAGTCTACGCCGTTCCACGTGTAAAGCTTTGGACAGCCATCTCCTCCGCCACCGCCGCCTTCAATTTCGAAGTAGGCTCTTAACGTGTGGTCTCTGTCCATGAGTTGATAGTATGGGTTGGTGTAAGTGGTCCAGCCTTCGTCGTCATACCAGAGGCCAAAGCGGTAGCCACTGTTAGGTATTGCATTGGCAACTACAACGGTTCCAGCGTCATATTCGTGTCCTCCTGCTGATGGATCTGTGTATCCGCCTGGATAATGTGATATGAAAAGCGAGTACTCAAGATACTCCCTCTCGTCCTTGTAGGTTGGACGCCCATTATTGTTGCCATCAAACCACGGAGTATCCCAAGGGTCGTTGTTCTTCGCATAAATGTAAGCTTCCCTCCATGAAATCACGCCATCACGGTCCAGATCTGAAACCGATACGGGGTTGACATCAACTATTCGGTATTCATAAGGGTCATAGGTAGTGTTGTAGCCATGTATTGCGTCCATTAAAGCTGCAGAAAACTCTGAAAGGTAATCAAAATCGCCTCCTATGCGTTCTCCATCTCCTACTGCAGGAAGCGTTTCTGTGGTTGCCGTTAGTGTTATTCTGTTGCCTCTACTTAAATTATCTAAATCGTCGATGAAACCTCCACCGAAACAATTTTGCAGCACGATAATCATCTGCTTACAGTTAACAAACCAAAGATGTAAGGAGAAAAGTCGTCGTATAAGTACTCCTCACCGTGTCCCCCAGTGTCGTAAGTCCAACTGAGTTCTATGCCTTCATCCACCCCGAACCAATCAGTTTTGTCTCCATCATTATTCACATCTTTGTCGCAGGTTGATTCGTGAACTTCGTTACCTTCATCACCATTGATTTCGACTCGTGCAGCGGGACCAATGCTTTTCAATTCGGGATACCATCCTCCACCATGAGTGCAAACGTACAAGAGAACGTTATCTTCTGGACCAGCCTGTTCAGCTAACCAAGCCCGGATTGCCCATTTCACTGTCGTGCTGTTGCATTGTTCAACTGCTACGTCCTCAGGAATTTCAGAAGAAGCACCAGCTGGATCAATATAGAGAAACTTTATGTGGTCTTTAGGAACTTGCAAGTCTCTAGTCAAAACATAGTACACGTAATACGTATCATACAAAGCTTCAGGCCAATACAGGTATCCCTCTTCAATTGGAATTCTGGTGCGATTTGTTCCTGCAATTAATAAAGCCCAATCCACTTTAGGAAGAGATGCGCAGTGAGCAACTTCAACGTTGAAGCCAAAGGCAAACATGGAAAGTGAAAGCATTAGAAGAAGTAGAAGTATGCGCTTTTTCATGGCATATCACCCTGTAAAGACCGCCGCTATTGTGTCTTGAAAGATGAACGGCTGGTTTGGGTTTTCTCGCAAAAGGTCTCGCCAAAGGTCTATGTACCGCCAAAGCACCTCGTAATCCATAAAGCTTATGTATATTGGTGTTGGCGGTTCAACGTTTATCAGACTTTTTGGAATACTCAATCTGTAGATGTAACCTTCACCCTCTTGGTATATGTAGTAAGAGTCATTGAGATAAGCAATAAAGTCTGGATGATCCTCAGGCTTCTCAAATTCGCATGTGTACTGGGGCACATAAACGGAACCGTTATACCAAGTCCAGCTTTCATAAACATAACATCTACGATATACCTCGGAGTTATTCATGCCTCCGATGAACACTCCATAATCTCCATTCCAAGTCTTAATGTCGTATGGTTCCAATCCTTCTGTCCAGTTTTGTCCCAGTGCTCCTGTGAGTGCTCCGTTATTGTCTGAGTCAAAGAGCAAACCCAAAATGTCGCCTGATTGGCTCTCAGCTAAAATATCTTCGTCATTCACTTTGATTATCATTTCGAGAGTTTCGTTAAGCCATCGCCATTCTATTTCCATCACTGCTGTGCCGTTCGCAACAACCTTCTGAACTTCAGGCGGAAAAGTGAAAACAACGCGCTTCCACGCATTTAAGCTGCTAGCATAAAGCGAACCAACTAAAGAAACAGCTATAATGGACATGTAAAACACTGCAAACTTACCACTACTATTCAACTTTCAACAGTCCCAAAGCCCTGGACGATGTTCCCTACACTTTAATTATTCATTAACGTACTTATATAACTTTTGCGTCTGCGCCATCTTCATACATTCTGAGTAGCGGAGAGTTTATTATTGCACTTTCATCGCTATATTAAAGGGACAACTTTGGGCGTAAATCTCCGCGACCTCGTTCCAAGAGCAATTGTTAGGCTTGAGGATCTAAGTGGAAAATCCATAGCCATAGATGCTTACAACGCCTTATACCAGTTTTTAGCCATAATCCGCCAACCAGACGGCACACCACTAAAGGATACAACAGGAAGAATAACAAGCCACTTAAGCGGTCTCCTCTACAGAACAAGCAACCTTGTCGAAATGGGCATAAAACCAATCTACGTTTTTGACGGAGCACCACCCGCCCTCAAGGAAGTTGAAATTGAAAGGCGCATGAAAGTAAAAAAGGAAGCTCTAGTGAGATATGAGAAAGCTCTAAAAGAGGGCAAAATCGAAGAAGCCCGCATGTACGCACAAGCCACATCACGCTTGAAAGACTACATGGCGGAAGACAGCAAAAGACTCCTAGATTTAATGGGAATCCCATGGGTCCAAGCGCCAAGCGAAGGAGAAGCCCAAGCAGCACACCTAACAAAACGCGGAAACGCGGACTACTGCGCAAGCCAAGATTACGACAGCTTACTTTTCGGCGCTCCAAAACTTGTTAGAAACGTGACAATTTCTGGTCGCAGAAAACTTCCAAGCAAGAACATCTACATTGAAGTCGTGCCAGAAATTATTGAACTGGAAAACGTTCTGAAAGAGTGGGGAATAACATACGAACAGCTAGTTGATGTGGGGATACTGATTGGAACGGACTTTAATCCTGACGGCATAGAAGGTTTAGGACCAAAAACAGCCTTAAAACTGATAAAGGAGCATGGAACGCTAGAAAATGCGTTGCCACATTTGAAAAATGCCGAGTTTCCGGCTGAACCTAGAAGAATCAGGGAGATTTTCCTAAATCCGTCAATAACAGACAATTACAGAGTGGAGTGGAAAGAGCCAGACGTCGAAAGTGTAATTAATTTCATCTGCAGAGAAAGAGATTTTTCAGAAGACCGCGTAAGAAAAACTCTGGAAAAAATGCAAAAAGGCACAGAAAAGTTAAAAGGAAAAACGACGCTGGAAAAATGGTTCGGATGAGCTTACACGGACGCAATCTCCTATTTTGAATGGAAATCTTTAACTTGAAACTGCATCAATAATACAAGTCTTTAAAAAAGGTGAAAATTATGGAGAAAAATCAAATCATACTGCCAGTAGACGAGTTGCCAACTAAATGGTATAACATTACACCCGACCTGCCTGAACCACTGCCGCCACCAAAAGAACCAGAAACTGGTCCCTCACGCTTAGAATTTCTCAGCAAAACAATGGTGCACGAATGCCTAGGACAGGAGATGACAACTGAACGGTGGATTCCAATTCCAGAGGAAATAAGAGAATTGTATATTCAAGCCGGGCGGCCTCGCCCGCTCTATAGAGCCCGAAGACTAGAGAAGCATCTGGGATTGAAGAAGGTAAGACTGTACTATAAACGTGAAGACTTGTCACCCACAGGCTCGCATAAAGTCAACACTGCGCTAGCTCAAGCGTATTATGCAGCAAAAGAAGGAAAAACAACCTTAGTAACCGAGACAGGAGCAGGCCAATGGGGTAGCGCCCTTTCCTATGCAGCCACAGTTATGGGACTCGAATGTGTAGTTTTCTGGGTGCGAGCTGTATACAGCTGGAAGACCGACAGGCGTACATTAATGAAACTTATGGGCGCAGAGGTCTATGCTTCTCCTAGCAAAGAAACAAACATCGGACAAACACTTCTAGCCAAGAACTCGACTCATCAAGGATCATTAGGCATAGCAGTCTCAGAAGGATTGGAATATGCCGAAACCCATGATGGAAGCGTTTACTGCCTTGGTTCTGTTCTTAACCATGTCCTCATACACCAGTCAATAATCGGTTTAGAAGCCATAAAACAGTTTGAACTTGTTGATGACTCTCCAGACTTGATTATAGGTTGTCTGGGCGGAGGTTCAAACTTCGGCGGGATAGCCTTACCTTTCGCAGGTGAAGTATTGCAGAAAAAACGTCAATGCAAGTTTTTGGCAGCTCAATCTGAAGCGGCACCCAACCTTGTTAAGGGTGAATACCGTTACGACTTTGGTGATGTAGCTGAGCATACCCCTCTGCTCAAAATGTATACTCTGGGACATAAAACTGACATGGTGCCAATAAAGGCTGATGGCTTGCGTTATCATGCGGCAGCGCCTTTAATTAGTGCTCTTAGGCATCATAACCTTGTAAGAGCCGTAGCCTATCCAGCAAATGAGAAAGCAATCTTTGAAGCTGCGAGAATTTTTTTGCAAACCGAGGGGTGGCTTATAGCACCAGAATCAAGCTATGCGGTGCGAGCTGGAATTGACGAAGCGTTGAAAGCGGAAAAGGCTGGAGAGGAAAAAGTAATATGCATGAACATAAGCGGGCATGGCTTCTTAGACCTACAAGCTTACAAGGAAAAACTTTTAATGGAATAGTTTCAAAACTCGTGGCCATAACGTCCTGTTAACGGTACAAAGGCTACTCCGCCGAGGTTTTCCTCTCTAATTTTGCCATTTACTCCCTTCGTGATTTTCATAAGGCTTTGGAATAGAGAAACACTCCCAACAGGAATTAGCATGATCCCGTTAGGTTTCATCTGTTCAATCAATGGTTTCGGAATGTCAGGTGCAGCAGCTGTCACGACGATTCTATCATATGGAGCCTTTTCGGCATATCCCATGGAACCATCAGCGCAGATTATTGTTACTCGGTCGCCGTATCCTGCGTTCATAATGTTTTTTCTTGCAAATTCAGCTAGGCCTTGGACAATTTCTGCAGTATATACATGTCCCCATTCGCTTCTAGGCAAATCCCCAGGAGCAACTATCTCAGCTATTGTGGCAGCATGCCACCCGCATCCCGCTCCGATTTCCAGTACTTTGTGGCCGACTTCCAGTTGAAGAGCTTCATTCATTATTGAAACCATGTTTCGCCTAGCCCAGCAACAAAGCTGAGGCTATGTGGCGCCGAAACGGTTTGCCCAAAACCAATTGGAAGCGGCGTATCAACAGCACTATAAGACTGCATGTTTTCTGGAAGGAATTTTGCACGTGGCAAAGAACGCATGGCTCTAATCACTTTCGGCGAGCGGAGAATGCCTTCTTTTATCAGACTGTCAACAAGTTTTTCCCAGTTACTCTTTTCCAAATCAAAGCACCACATAAATAATTGTAGAATAGACTTTTAACGTATTTGCATTCAAAAGCAAAATCTATTTACATTATCTTGCATAATTTTTCTTTACTTTATGTAGAGGGATATAATGAAGCCAAAGTATGATGCGTTATCTAGAACTAGCAAGGCACTTGAGAGGAATCAATTTAAAGTTTTTATAGCGTTGTCTAAAAAAGATACGGTTGACAAGGTTTTGAGACTTATTCCTCTCGACGCTAAGGTGGGAGTTGGCGGCTCAATGACTATTCGGGAGCTCGGTCTTATTGAGGCTTTAATCCGTCGAGGAAATCGCGTTGTTCATCATTGGCTACCAGATATTTCCTTTAAAAACTGGCTTCCCTTCATGATGGAAGCACATAACTCTGATGTATTCCTGTGCAGTACGAACGCCGTTACAGAAGATGGAAAGTTAGTAAATGTAGACAGCACAGGTAATAGGGTTGCTTCGATGATCTTTGGTCCCAAAAAAGTCATCGTGGTTGCTGGAAAAAATAAGATGGTGAAAGATGTTGATGCTGGTTTGAAACGCCTTAAAAGAGTAGCGGGTCCCCTTAATGCTAAACGTCACAATCTTATTGAACTGCCTTGTGTCTCAACAGGATTATGCACGGACTGCGACTCTCCAAAAAGGATTTGCCGTGTCATAACAATCATGGAAAGGGCACCCAATCGAGTCAGAGATCCTAATATAACTGTGGTGCTTGTAGCCGAGGAGCTGGGCTTTTGACACCTATTTCACTGTAACGGATTTTGCCAAGTTTCTGGGAGTATCTGGGTTGAAACCTCTTTCAACAGCCATGTAATATGCTAGAAGCTGTAACGGAATCACAAAGGGTATTGGTGACAAAATTTCGGGAATTCCTTTAGGAACTTCAATGCTATCATCAGCAAGCTTCTTGATCTCTTCATCGCCTTCTTCTACAACCGCGATTATTGAAGCTCCTCTTGCTTTCATTTCCATTATGTTGCCAATCAACGTTTTGTGAGTCTCATCTTTTGCACAGATGAAAACTACGGGGAAGCCGGGTTCCACGAGGCTTATTGGTCCATGTTTGCTTTCTCCAGCTGGGAAGGCTATGGCTGGCACGTATGCTATTTCCATGAGTTTAAGTCTGCCTTCGTAGGCTGTGGCTGTGTTTATTCCACGACCTAGGAAGAAGAAGGTTTTTGCATCTTTGTACTTTTTCGCAATCTGCTTGACTTTTTCTTCTTGCGTCTGAATTATCGTTTCAACCGCATCTGGCAGTTTCTCCAGTTTTTCTGCTAGAAAGTCCATTTCATCTTGTGAAACTTTACCTCGTTTCTTTGCAAGTCTAAGGGCCATTTGGGCAAGCACCGAAAGTTGAGATGTGAACGTTTTCGTTGCCGCCACTCCAATTTCGGGGCCAGACTGCTGACCAATATAAACCCGTGAAACACGCGTCAAGGTTGACCCAATAGCATTAGTTAACCCGAGAACGGTTGCTGCTCTCTGACGAGCGGAGTTCACAGAGGCAAGCGTGTCCGCAGTCTCGCCTGACTGGCTTACCGCCAAAATTGTGCTGTCAATATTTGCTGATTTGCCATGCTGTTCTACAAACTCGGAGGCTATTACTGGGTAAGTTGGTAGAAAGGCAAGTTTGGAGAACATATATGATGCAGCCAAACAAGCATGATAGGATGTCCCACAAGCCACAAGAAAGACTTCGCGAGCGCGGTCAAGAAAAGTCGCCATTAAATCAAGATAGTGCTCTTGCAATCTAAGCGTGTTCCGCAGACAAGCTGGCTGTTCATGAATTTCCTTAAGCATGAAATGAGGATAGCCCTGTTTAACAGCCATTTCAGGCGTCCAATCAATAAGCTTCGGTTCCCGCACAACAATGCTTGAATCAGCTATTTTCCTGATTTCAAAACCTTCTAACGAAAGCGTAACGAGCTCTCCATCGTTGATTATAACCGCTCTATTGGTCAGAGGTAGAAATGCTGGAATGTCAGAAGCGCAATAAACAGCGTTTTCATTCACTCCGATGACAAGTGGGCTTTCGTGTCTGGCGCATATTATTTTGTTAGGTTCCCTTGCTGAGATTACGGCAATCGCGTATGAACCTTCAAGTCTTCTTACAGCCTCAAGAATGGCATCAGCAAGGCTTAAGGAAGGGTTAGCCTTCAAATTTTCCTCAATAAGGTGGGCTATCACTTCTGTATCAGTCTTAGATTTGAAAATGTGACCGCGATTTTCCAGCTCCAGCTTCAACTCAGCAAAGTTTTCTATGATACCATTATGGACAACAGCCATCTGCCCACTGCAATCAGTATGCGGGTGTGCGTTAACTTCTAATGGTGCGCCATGCGTAGCCCATCTTGTATGTCCAATACCGAGGTTTCCAGGCAAATCATCGAGATTTCGAACCTTGTGGACTTCGTCTATTTTTCCTTGATCCTTTTTTATGTAAAGCTTACCGTTATAGAGTGTTGCTTCACCAACAGAATCGTAGCCGCGATATTCAAGCCTCTTCAGAGCTGTATGTATTAAAGGGGCTACGTTTCCATCCTTCAAAATGCAACCAAAGATACCGCACATTTCTAAGCCTCATTGTCTTTTTTTGACTTCTGCAAGCTCTATTCAAGCCTTTTTGATTCTAATAAGGTTTTTTAGGAGAAAATTTCCAGTTCTAAAAGAATTTTTAAAGTATTTCTATGTTGTAATGTGGAGCGCTATTCAGAAATCTTGTTTGTTTTAATGAAAGCGTTAATAAAATTGTTATAATGGTGTCTTATTTCATGATTTTTCTGGCTAGTTCAGCGCCTAAAACCATGCTTTTCAATTTCTGGAAACTTACTTCCCATGATCTTGTTCTTAAACCGCAGTCTGTGCTCACATATATTCTGTCTGGGTCGTCAACAGCCTTGGCAACATGTAAAATTCTATCTCTAATCAACTCAGGTGGCTCAATAAAATCAGTGTGCACATCTATAACTCCCAAACCATAGTTTCCGTGGAAACCGTATTCTTCAAATAATTTTATTTCTTTATAACCTATTCTTGTTTTTCCGATTCCAGTTTGCTTGCTATCTCTATTTGCAAATTCAAGAGCTAATTGGCTGCAGTTTCGCAGTTCAGAGGCGTATTTAGCCAAAACTTCATAATTGCTATAGCAGTTGTGTAGGCTGAAGGTGCAGTTAAAACTTTTAACTGTTTCAGTAAAGGATTCCACAAACAGCTTCATTTCTTCATCTGTTGGATTGGTTGTTGCTGCAGGCTCATCTATCTGAACCCATCTTGCTCCAGAACCCACCAACTTGCTTATTTCAGGTCTTATAACTTCTTTTATCAAATCGAAAAGGAAATGCTTCCTAGCCTCGAATTTTCTTCGCTTGAATTCCCTAATTTCTCTACCGAGCTTTTTTTCGTAGTATTCGTTAAAGGTCCAATCCACAAGCGTATAAGGTCCTGTAAAAGGCACTTTTATGACTCTCTGAGTATTTTCTTTTGTAAAAACAAACTCATCAAGATAGAAAGGCTTCACGTATTTTGGCTTATTTATGCAAGCCGCCTTGTTGAAGTATCGATAATCAAAGGATTTCACGTACCCTAAAAACTTGAAGCCAGATGCATTTCTTATGACATGCTCGTACATTTCGGATCTCCATTGTTCACCATCAAAAACGATGTCCAAACCCGTAGTTTCAAAGAAGTGGATAGCGTATTTGGCGGACCATTCAAGTATGGCTTTTCGCCTGCTTGGAGAATCTTTTTCGCTTAACAGTTTAACAAGTGCATCTAAATTCTCAATTCCCAGTTTTCTCCCAAAATTTACAGCTTCAGCTATTTCTCCTCTTGACAAAGGTTCTCCTCTGCAGCCTTTAACTCTCCATCTGGGCTTAGCTAGACTTCCAATCTCCTGCGTTGGAAAAAGGTTATTCATTAAATTCCTCCCCGAGACGCTTGGCCACAACGCTAGCAACTTTCATTTTCTTGTCAATCCTTTCCCATGGAAGAAATTCTAAATCACAGTTTGGACAAACAAAAACCTCATCCAGTTTAGGGCAACGTATTGATTCGACAATTTCTTTGGCAACTGCAACTAATTCGTCTTCGTTTTCAACTAGTGAACTTCTTGAATCCACTAAGCCTAAGGCAACACCTTTGTCAAATCGGTATTCTTTCAGCTTTTCGATGTTTGTTTCGTATAAGTCTATTCCAAAATGGTTTACTGGAAAATCTAAAGCTTCAGGTAGAATTTGGGAAAAATCTCCGAAAAAGGTCTGAAGACACGTTTTTATGGAGATTCCTCTTACTGCGACGTTTAAGGCTTCGCTTATGATGCCCAGTTCTTCTCTAGTTGTCGATGGGGTTGTTGGCTTGTAGACTAATGCTGGGTCACTTAATTGAACGTACTTAAAGCCTAGTTTGGTTAAGCTTTCAGTTTCTTCTCTTAATATTTTGGCGTATTTGAACATCAACTCGATTTTATCCTTGTAATAGTGGTTTTCTGAGAGTTGAACAAACGTGTAGGGGGCTGGCAGAATTGCCTTCCATGGAAGATTTGCTGGTA
This sequence comes from uncultured Candidatus Bathyarchaeia archaeon, assembly GCA_964477645.1. GTDB lineage: Archaea > Thermoproteota > Bathyarchaeia > Bathyarchaeales > Bathycorpusculaceae > CAYZEP01. Next base: position 32,911 of record CAYZEP010000012.1, read on the forward strand.
AATGTTTGAGGTAGGTTACTTCTTTGATTATATTTTTGTTCCGTGACAAATCATCCACTACGAGGGGTTTCCTGTAAAACGTGTTATTATTGAACCATCTAGCCAAACTTCCCGTTTTGACTCCGCTTAGATTCTCGGTGAAAGGTCTGAATAGGTCCTGCCACTTGAGCATTCCATCGATAACGTAGCTGAAGCCCGTTGATAGTTGCGTATCTATAACCTTTAATGTGGCGTCTTCAAAAGCCTTGTCAAGTTCCTTTTCGCCAACTCTTCCTCTTTCATAGACTCTAGTAGCCTCAATGAGCTCTTTTGGTCGTGGAAACACTCCAGTAGCGTAGCAACTAACCAATTTTATTCAACTTCTCAAGTTTTATGAGGTTAACTTTATCAATTTGTCTGTTTACCATAATAAAAATTTTTATAATGGATGAGAGTTTATGCTTATGAAAAGCCATGGACAAAAAACTGCTACTCCAAGAAGAAGGCAAAACACAAAAAGTCAAGGAAATTGCTATAGTTAAGGACCCGCAAAAACTCAAGATGATTCTGAACAGGTTAAGCTGGAATATCTTAGTCATGCTTTCTGAAAAGGAAATGTACCCGTTAGAAATAGCTAAAAAACTGAAAATTCATGAACAGAAAGTCTATTATCACGTAAGAAAACTCGCAAAGGCGGGAGCAATAACCGTTGTCAGAGAAGAAGAAAAGAAAGGAGCAATAGCAAAGTATTACAAGGCAGTTTCGCCAGCGTTTGGAATAGAGCTTCCGCAAGAATATAGAACAATAAAGAGACTTTCTCTTTTGAGCATAGACGAACAAATCCAGAAGTTCTTCAAGGAATTCATAAGAGTAGACGGCATTTTCGAGGGAAAAATAGTCGTGGGAAGCCCAACACCCCATGGACCCTTCAAAACAAGCGCAA
>CAYZEP010000013.1:0-31370 GCA_964477645.1 uncultured Candidatus Bathyarchaeia archaeon
CTTATTTCTATCTTATCTCTTTCAGAGCTTGGCGCCACGATTTTAACTTCCTCAAGCAGTTAGAAGTTGTTTCTTCTCCTTACCAGTCAACTCTCGATAGCCCTTCTCATTTATTACTGCAATGTTGAAATTGTCGCCGCTTGCCGCGTCCCGTTTCATGGCGGAATTGACAGCCTTGACAATTGTTGGCAAGAACTCCTCAACAGATGCGCCTTCTTTATATCTGTCTTCTAGGATGCCATAGGCTATTGGTGAACCAGAACCAGTGGCAACGCATTTTTCCTCTGTTAAACTGCCAAATGGGTCTAATGAAAACACGTGTGGTCCAGTTTCATCTACGCCGCCTATTAGAACTTGTGTGAGCAACGGTGCGTATCTAGCTGAAAACAGGAGATTTGCGATGAGTCTTGCCGCGGAGCTTATGGGTAAGGGTCTACCTATGTTCAGTTTGTAAAGCTGCGCGTTGGCTGTAAGTATGTCCACGGTTCTTTGTGCGTCTGCAACTGTTCCAGAAATGGTCATTGCTAAGTGGTCATCTATTTTGTATATTTTTTTCCCTTGTTTGTGAGCTACGTAGAAGCCCATGGTTACACGAGTGTCCGAAGCTAATATCACACCGTCTTTACAGACTATTCCGATGGTTGTTGTTCCCTTTAACACTAATCGATTGACTGCATCATTATTATTTATCATGTTGTTTTTCTCCTAAAATCTAAACGCTTCACGAGATTACTTCGCTAGGAAGTAGCATCATGTAATCATACTCATGAGATTTATTAACATTACGGTTCAGAAATAAAAAGACAAAACAACATTTTTAATCGACAACCGTTTAAAAAGGTTTTAAGTATACATGCTATGAAATTAGAGACTGCTAAATTAGAATAGTGATTGATTTGACTTTAAAGCACCATCGAATGCAACTTCCAAGAGAAGTGATTGTTGGAGAAGGGACGATAGAGCGCGTTGCTGAGGTTTCTTTAAGGCTTGGATTCACAAAATCGGCGCTCATAATTACAGGTTCAAAAACTCATGATGTAGCGGGAAAAATCGTTAAGGAGCTTCTCGAAAGAGACGGGATTGAAGCCAAAACCTTCCTTGTCGAATCTGCCACACTTAAAGATGTGGAAACAGTTGAGCAAAAAATAAGAGACGTGAAGCCTCAGGTTGTCTTCGGTGTGGGTGGCGGAACAAAAATTGATGTTGGAAAGTTAAGTTCAGCACGTCAAAACGTTCAATTTATAAGTGTTCCAACCACGGCTTCTCATGATGGAATCGCAAGTCCCCTCTCCGCTGTTAAGGGCTTTGAAAAACCATTTTCCGTTATGGCTCAAGCGCCCATAGCCATCATAGCAGACACAAACATAATAATGCAGGCGCCGCATCGTCTCATAACAAGCGGTTGTGGAGACGTCATCGCAAAATTCACAGCCGTGAAGGATTGGAAATTAGCGCATGAGGAGAAGAACGAGTATTATGGGGAGTATGCTGCAAGTCTAGCTTTGATGAGCGCCAAACTTGTAATGCAGAACGCTGAACTGATTAAACCCGAAAGCGAGGAAGGTTTACGTGTGCTTTTGGAAGCTTTGATAAGTTGCGGAGTATCCATGAGCATTGCTGGAAGTAGCCGTCCATGTAGCGGCTCAGAGCATCTGTTTAGTCATGCGCTTGACATTATTAGTTCTAATCATGCTATACACGGAGAACAGTGCGGTGTTGGAACGATATTGATGGCTTATCTGCATAGGGCGAACTGGAAGCGTATAAAAGATAGGTTAGAAAAGTTGGGTGCGCCCACAAATGCTTGTCAGCTGGGTGTAGAAGAGGAAGATGTGGTAAAAGCTTTAGAAATGGCTACAACCATAAGACCAGAGAGGTACACAATCCTCAGCAAGTTGAATTTAGACCGTGAAGCCTGCGAGAGAATCGCAAAAACAACAAGCGTCATCTGAAGCGAATTTTCTCCAGATGAAAGTATAGCTGATCTTTCAAAGTTTTGCGTTGCTAAACAATAAATTGTCAGCTATGAATCATTTGAAATCTACTCGAAGTTTTTTCCACAAGAGTTATAAAAAAAGTATTGAGAAATAGGAGTTTAAGAGGAGATTAAACATGAAAACTTATAGAAAATTTTGCTTGTTAACTTTTGTATCAATGTTCTTAATATCGGCAACTTTCGGAGCTGGCTTCATAATCCAAGTAACTTGCAAACAAGCAACCAGTAGCTATTTGGCTGATCCGTTTCCGCAGGCAGGCAAGTTCTATACATTAGCTGGACGAAGCTACACATGGGAAATTATTGGTGAAGACAATGTGACAACAGAGTATATCGAAGAGATGAATAAGTGGAGCGTACAAGACGTAGTTGGTAATGTTGCCCTTGTCAACAGAACATATGTGGAGGCCTATAAGCGACCTCAAACAGGCGGAAAGTACACGGATACTTATGATTTTGATTATGAAATCTACACAAATCGCACAATTCTCTCAGCCAATTGGAAAGTTATGAGTTTCACGACGACAGGCTTTCTGGGGTTGGATCAAGGGCCACTTAACGAGGATATTGGTGAGCATACATGGGCATGGTTCCCGACGGGTTTGTATATCGGAGTCATCGTTAATGTCAGCTGGACTTTTGATCGTAATTTTGTTGACGACATGCTGTATGAGGTTGTTGGCGTGGAGGTCATTGAAGTTATTGGTGAGAGGCAAGAGTGTTGGATATTAAGTATGCCACCGTCACTCAGAATAGATGGGACTCAGTGGCGCGCCGAAACTTATTGGGTTGATAAGGACTCGGGAGTACCATTGAAATTCTACTGTAAGGGTTGGGCAGTTGACGGTTCGTTTGGATGGGAAGATGAAGAGGTGCTAGTTCACACGAACATTGATTTAGGACCAGAATCAACCGAACATCCATCACCAACTTACACGTTAGCCGTCCCCTCAACGCTAGGGTATCCAGAAACTGGCAAATTCTATGCATGGTATTACTTAGCTGAAGGTTGGTTCATGAGTGGAATGACAAACATCACCTATTACGAGGAGGGGATTTTCACATGGTTGATAGCTGAAGTCACAGATAACGTGGCACTAGTCCACAGAATCCTCTGGGTTGAACATGTCCGTGCAGAGGACGGCATAGAAGAACTTGAGAATGTGGCAATATATTACTACAACTATACTATGAATACAAATACAAGAAAAATCCTGAGCGCAGCTGGCACACGCTATAGGATAAACATGACATCTTTAACATATGAGACGGAGGATAGAACTTCTCTACTTGTGGGCGATGTTGGAGAGGAAACCTATGCTTGGTTCCCAACAAACCTCAACATTGGAGCCACCGTTAACATCACGTGGACACATGACATACCAACAAATGTCGATAACGCCACCTATACGGTTATAGGTGAAAACATCATCCCTGCACTTGGCAGACCACAAGAGTGTTGGATGCTGAATATTCCTCCAACCCCATCCATTGACGGCACATGGAACTACACAGAGATCTGGTACTCAGATAAGGATGTGGGCGCTCCTCTAGCACTGGTTGGCGAAGGCTGGCGTGTTGATGGCACTGAAGCATATGTGGATGCACTCAGCCTCATTGACCTGAACTTCGATCTTGGACCGCAAACTTACGTTTTTCCAATAACTACGGACAGCCAAACCTTCTATGTTGTTGTAGTGACCAATTCAACAGTTCCCATTGACACTTTCATCTTCAGCCAGGAAGACATGGAGATAAGCTTCAATGTCACTGAATCCTCAGAAACAAAGGGATTCTGTAACGTCACAATTCCAGAAGCACTTCTAACGGGCAGCCCTTGGACGGTAAAGATAAACAACGCAACAATCACACCAACCATAGCCAGCAATGACACCCACACATTCCTATACTTCAACTATACCCACAGCACCAGCCTAATCGAAATAGTCGGCACATGGGTGATACCAGAATTTCCAGCAACCATGATTCTGCCGCTATTAATCACAGCAACACTAGTAGCACTCATAGCCCGCAAAAAAAGAAAATCTAACATAATTTCCCGCTGATTTCATTCTCTCTCTTTTTTATTGCTAAAACGTTTCGAAAAAGGAGCAAGCACAATAAAAACAAGCGCTAAAAGAGGCTATGTGAAATCTAGGCTTTCGTTTCTGTTTCCTTTTTGGGCTCAGCTTTGAATGTTTCAGCGAACTTAACAGTAGTTATCTTTGGAAAGAATCTTTGTATGTCTAGGGCTATGCCTCTCTTCGCCACTTGGACTCCCTCTAAGTAGAAGGCTTCCTCAGGCATTTCTATGTTGACAGTTTTCGCCTTAACCAAAAATTTAAATTTGTTTTCTTCTACGATTGGTATTCTTCGATGAATAAGTGCTGCTATCTTCTCCTTTGCCGTTTCAAGTTTCTTCTGAACCGTGACATTGTAAACAAGCGTTTTTCCAGCCAACGGAGGATTAAAATCCAATAAGACACGCCCAGCACCTATCGCCCGCACAGTAGCCATTTTCTCATTAAATTCAACACGCATCCCTAGGCTAGGGGTTATCCCTTTTGCAGTTAACTGTTTTAATGGGACACGCTTAACCTTCTCAGAGTCCCTGCTCCCGAAGGCTTTTTCAGGTGATATTTCAACAGAATCAGGTTTGCCAACTTCCATTTTTGTTAGACTTTCATCTAAAGCCTTAAGAACCCAACTTTCCCCTATCACTACCAGTTTCGGCTCGTAGATTTCGCCCTCTTTGTATAAGTGTTCTTTTTTGGCGGTTTCTTCGCTAGTTGTGTCGAAAACTTCGTTTGTCTCCTTCACTTTGGCAACATAATCGATTAGTATGAATTCGCCTTTCTGTAAAGCCATCATGCATCATCTTTTAAGAGCATTGCCAAAGTAAGTTTTGAACTTTAATAAAAGCTTTCGCTCACAAAGTCTTTCATTAATTACATGCTCTCTCATTGACAAATTAATAGACTTAATATTGCCACTCTAAGCAAAATAAGTGTTAAAAAAATTGAAAAAGATGATGCGTCTGAAAAACAGCAAAAACGCCTATTTTGGTATTCTTCTCCTCGGAATTGTAAGTTTGATGGGCGACATCGTCTATGAAGGCTCACGAGGCATAGTACCCAGCTACCTTGAGTTTTTAGGAGCATCCGCCTTAATTGCTGGCTTGGTCGGTGGATTAGACCTCTTGGGCTACGCTGCAAGACTTGTCACAGGCTTCTTAGCGGACAAAACTCGTGCTTACTGGATTTTCGTTTTCATAGGCTACGGCTTAATTATTTCCATCCCTCTACTAGGAATCTTCACAGGTTTAGAAATCATTGTAATCCTCATTTCACTCGAGAGGCTTGGAAAGGCTTTCAGAGCTCCTGCCAGAGACACAGTTTTATCCATTATAAGCAAAGATGTAGGAGCTGGCAAAGCTTTCGGCATCCATGAACTTTTAGACCAGATAGGCGCAATACTTGGACCGTTAATTGTGACCGTTCTAATGCTTTACAGTAACAATGATTATCGCTACACTTTCAGCTTTCTTTTTCTACCTTTCACACTACTTCTGGCAGCTTTAGCATACACCTACAAGAGAATCGGCTCCAAAACAATTGTTGAAGCACCAATTATGAAAGGGAAAGAAGAAAGACTAGCAAGACCCTTCTATCTTTACACTTTTGCAGTGCTAGTGAACACAATTGGGCTTCTGCCTTACACGCTCATACTTTACAAAGCCTCAGAAATCCTTAAGCCACTAAATCAACAGTGGATTGTACCCTTAATCTACTTACTTATTCAAGGTGTAGATGCGCCTACTGCTTTACTTGCAGGATATGCATACGACAAGTTTGGGATAAAGGTTTTAGCTACGCCATTTCTGCTTTCAATATTCCCACCATTACTTACAATGGTTAACGCAGACCTCACAACGCTCATAGCGGCTTCCATAGTCTTCGGTTTGGTGCTTGGAATGCAAGAGTCAATTTATCGTGCAGCAGTTTCAGAACTGACACCAATTTCTTCAAGAGGCACAGCATATGGCATCTTCAACACAGCCTACGGTTCTGGCATATTTATCAGCGGCGCATTATACGGTTTGCTAATGATTTTAAAACCACTCTTCATTTCAGTGATATTTTACGTTCTTATTACACAGATTACAGCAACAACATTGCTACTCAGAATCGGTTCAAAATTGAAAAAACACCAGTAACTGCATGAAAGAATTTATAAAAAGGAATTGTTAGAACATGAGAAAAACAGTGATGGAATACATTGTGATCGTCCAAGATTTCTGGAATTATCTAGAGTCCCAAACTTTCTTGGGAGTTAGCCTATTAACCATTTTTTGGATAATCACAATAGCTGCTGCAGCCTTTATTCTAGAGAGAATAATAACAACGTATTTGAGAAGATTCGCTAAGCGAGCTCGCTTGGAGCCCTACGTTACAAATAGTTTGGTTCTGACTTTTCGACTTCTAATCCTGATTGGCGCTATCGCGTCTGTGGTCAGAATAGGCGGATTACCTGCAGAATGGCTTGTGGCTTTTTCTGCTCTTGGAGGTGCAGCTGTTGGTTTCGCCTCCACAAAGACTATTGGAAACTTCATTGCAGGACTCCATTTACTTGCAACGCGACCGTTCAAAGTGGGCGACTATGTCCGTGTTGGAACTGTCGAAGGAATTGTGCAGGAAATCACGATAAACTACACTAAGATCTTGACAATTGGAAACAATGTTGTCTCAATCAGCAACCTTCAGGTCATTGATAGAGACATAACAAACTACGTCTATGAAAGCGAAGAACACGTTAGCCTTTATTGCTACACTTTCGAAATAGGGCTTGATCATAGTGTTTCTTCAACAAAGATTGCAGAAATCTTCAACAATGTTTTTGAGCGATATCAGCACATGCTTCCGAAGAAGCCGAGTTTCATGCTGGTCAGATCAAGTGCGTTTGAAAGAGTTTACATAGTGTATCTGTACGTGGAGCATCCTCAAGACATATTTGTTTTGAGACCGCGAATCGCCGAAGAAGTGTTTAAACGCTGGGACATGGAAAGAGGAAAGTAATAGACGTGGAATAAGACCACTTTGCTGCAAAAATCGCAAGGAGCGCTATCGAGAGATGGATCCTGAAAGAAGACGCGAACTTAATGTTCCAAAAGACTTGTACGAGAAAATAGGAAATCAGGAGAAAATCACGAAGTTAATAAAGATAGGATTGCTTTCGTTGAGGGTTACTTCTCTTGAAAGAGAAATTGGCGACCTCATTAAGAAAATAGAGGATTCAAGGAAACGTGTTGCAGAACTGCCCTATGAAACCGGGAGATTAGAGCAGCTTTTGATGAAAGCCATCAGAGACAGGAAAGCGCTGGAAAGCCTGCTCGATAAAGGAAGATGATTCAGTGGATATTAAACCCAAGAAAGTTCCAGTGAAGAAAATTCCATTAGAGAACGATTGCGAAATTCTCGTACTAACTAAGAAACTACGCATTTCTCTGGATTCCGAAGCGATAAGGAACATAATTGGTTTCGGAATGGATTCTCTTCACCTAGAAACAAAGCTCAAAACAAAAATAAAAGAGTCAGAAGAAAAGAAAGATGAACTCGAATCTGACTTCCGAAAAATTGCTCTTAAAGGAATTAAACTAGAAGCCAAGTACATCGGAGTAAGAAATCAATTTGGTAAAATCTACCGTGAAAATCGAGCACTGACTATGCGTTTGTGTGCACGTGCTTTCGGAAATAAACAAGAAAGAGTGATGAGGGATAAACTCATCCAAAAATATCTCATTGATTTTAAACGCATGTGAAAGTGTTGTTCTAGCTTTTTAGAGGAAAGGGTCGTTGTCAGGTTATGAACTGGCTGCGCGCTAAAAAGGCAGTGTTGGAATGATGAATCTATGCCTATATATAGGTAACAGTTTAAATTCTGAGTTTAGTGCTTCTTCTCTAGGAGTTGATATCTAACGCACGTAAAGAATGTTGACTTTCTCTTAACATTCAGATGCCCATCAAAGTGTAAACATTGCAGTTACAAAGCTGGACCAGAAAGGAAAGGCTACATGAAGTCAGCAGACACTGAAAGATACTTGAAAGAGTTGACGGATACTCAACCACTGCAATCCATTACTGCGCATGGAGGAGAACCTTTTCTATGCTTTACACAGTTAAAGCGGGTTATGAAAAGAGCAAAGGAGTTAGAAGTTCCCAGAAGATGGGTTATAACGAATGGTTATTGGGCAAAAAATAAAAAAGCGGCTAGAAAGAAGCTTATTGAGCTAAAAGAAGCTGGATTGAGGTGTATAACGTTTAGTGTTGACAGTTTTCATCAAGAGTACATTCCTTTGGAAATTGTGAGAAACGGAATAGAAGCCGCCACTAGCGTTGGTTTTGAAAAAGTATGTGTTGACAGTTATTTTCTAGTAGGTTCAAACTCGGACAATTCTTATGATAATTTGACTAAAAAGGCTTTGGAAAGTTTGGAAGGATTAGACAAAGTTGAAATCAATAGATATCGTGCTGGCTTTGAAGGAAGAGGCGCAGAGTTAGCTAAGTACGTAGAACCAAAGTCGAAACCACCAACAGGAAAGTGCCCACTACCTTTTTGGATTGATGGAAACCTTAAAAGTCCCGAAACAATAGAAATTGACTTCAAAGGAAACGTGACACTTTGCCCTGGCATTTGCATTGGCAACACCAAAGTTCGGTCTCTAACTGAAATACTGCAGAACTATAATTGTAATGCACATCCTATTCTGTCAGTTATTGCCAAAGAAGGACCAATAGGGCTCTTAAAAGATGCAATATCTAAAGGCTTCAAAAAACACCAGAGGTTCATTAATGAGTGCCATCTCTGCTATGAAATGAGGAAATTCCTAATGCACTATTATCCTCAACAGTTAGCCCCTGCAGACTGCTACTGATTTTCTCATTCTAATCAGACGCGTGCTAACCCCCAAAAACGGCAGATAATATTAGTTTATGCCTACATATAGGCAATAATATAAAAACAGCCCTATGTTCTTAAAGATAGAATATGCTGCAACAAATAGTTGAGATGAGAACTCTAAAATGAAAAAAATTGGGATATATATTTTCCCAGACGTAGAGGAGCTAGATTTTGTTGGAGTTTTTGAGGTTTTAGCAAAAACTCGTTCTATGAAAAAAGAAGGCAAGCTACCCATCGAAAAGCCATTGCAGGTTGACATTATAGCCTCTGAAAACATGATCACTTGCGCAAACGGTTTAATAGTAAAGCCTCACAAGGTTGCCGATAATTTCGAAGATTATGACCTGCTGATAGTGCCCGGCGGTAGAGGTGTAGCCAAACTATTTGGTGACGCAGAGTTTCTTAAAAAAATAAGAGAATTTGCAAGAGACCACATAATATGCTCTGTGTGTACAGGCGCGCTTGTTCTCGGAAAAGCAGGTATTCTAAAAGGGAAAAAAGCCACTACTCATCACAATGCTCGAGAAGCATTAAGAGAGTTTTGTGAAGTTGTTGATTCTCGAACTTACATGGACGGTAATGTAATCTCTGCAGGTGGAGTTTCATGTTCACTTGATTTAGGTCTTAAAATTTTAGAAATAACCTATGGGCGAAAGATTGCAGAAATAGTTGCAGACCGCATGGAAATTCCGCTAGAGATGAGAAACTTTGAGTAACGAGTACTATTGAACTTAAAAGAGGAAAACTATAATGCAAGAGTTTCAAACTCTGAAGAAAAAATTAAACGTTCCTAACAACCTTATGCCGATTTTAACGAGATTGATATCAACTGAAGAGAGCCAAATTCTAGTTTTGATGGCCAATCAGTTCCTCACAGCTTCTGCCATTGCAGAAAAAATGGAAAACAAGCAATCAGAAAAAATCTCTTCAACACTCAATACGCTTTATCAAAACGGCTTTCTTTATAAAAAGACAATCGATGGCAAAGAAGCTTACAAGTGCAAAAGCTTTTACGATATCATCCGGTCACATCTTGAAGAGTACAGATATGATGCGTTAGGATTCGAGAACCTTCATACGCTTCGGCAATACTATATTTCTACAAGAATCGAAAAGACCGAAAGAACAATAAAAAGCGGACGGTTAAAGTATTCCTCTAAGGTCATACCAGTAAGAAAAGCGATTCCCGTAACCCAATACGTACTGCCAACACAACAAGCCATCGAAATTCTGAAAGAGGCAAGATTCTTTGCTCTTGCCAAATGCGGATGCCGTGTAGCTTTCAGAAACTGCAACAACCCTTTAGACACATGTCTTCTCTTAGATGAAGAAGCTGAGTATTTGATGTCTCGGGGATACGCGAAGAAAATATCGCTAGAAGAGGCGAAAAATGTTCTTGAAACTGCAAATAATGCCGGTTTGGTCCACCTTACGTTGTATCTGCCTGGTCAGAAAATCTATGCCATATGTAGCTGTTGTCCTTGTTGTTGCCATGATTTGCAAGCACTTTTGAAGTATGGTAAGGCTTTCTTTGTGGCAAAATCTGACTATATTGCGATTTGTAATGCGGATCTTTGTAATGGATGCGGCGTATGCGTCGAAAGATGCATATTTGGTGCACGAGAAATACGAAACGGAAAGTCCTTAGTGAAAGACAATTGTTACGGATGTGGGCTATGCGTTACAACGTGCCCCACAGGTGCTTCTCAACTCTCTCCTAGAAAGGAAACAGTGAACAAAATTGAATAGCCTCTCCACTGACGTCCTCATAATAGGATCCGGCGGAGCGGGGCTAAGAGCCGCAATTGAAGCGCGAAGACAAGGATTGAATGTTCTTTTAGCTTCAAAAAGCAAGATAGGTCTTGCCAACTGCACTGCAAGCGCAATGGGAGCTTTTAAAGTATCAAAAGAGGAAAAAGACATCGCAAAACATTTTCAAGAAACTTTGGAAGCAGGAAGATTTCTCAACAATCCCAATCTGGTTAGAACCTTGGTAACTAAGGCATGGCATGCTGTAAAAGAATTAGAAAAGTTTGGAGTTGAAATGCTTTTCGAGAATGGCAAAGCAAGCGTCATTGCTGAGAGACCGCCTGCCAGAGTAATTTTGTCAAAGGCGTTGAGCAGCTATGCTTTGAGTTTGGGAGCAAATGTTTTAGAGAATGCAATTGCTTTTGATTTGCTCGTTGAAGGAAACAGATGCCTTGGTGCATTGGTTTTCAAAAAAGATGGTGGAGAAATTATCGCTATATCTGCCAAGGCTACTGTGCTAGCGACCGGTGGCTATGCTAGACTGTACATTCGTAATGACAATCCACCAACAATAACTGGAGATGGGCTTGTTTTAGCTTTTAGAGCAGGCGTGGAGCTTCAAGACTTGGAGTTTGTTCAGTTTCAACCCATGTTTATCGATACTGGAGTGCCTAGAATGCCCATTTTGGACTGGTTAATCGAAGCTACCAAAAATCTCGTCCCTGAAGGACCGTTGTTGAACGAAAAAGGCGAACGTTTTCTAGCTAAATACGGATTGATAAAGCAAAAAATCTTGAGAGATAACTTGATTGTGGCGATTGAACGGGAACTTTTTGAGGAAAAGAGGCGTGAAGACTCTGTTATCTTTGATTTGACTTCTCTATCTCCTGAAGAAATCGAAGGAGCATTTGATTCAGAGTTTTATAAACATTTGATTGGTCCTTTTAAGCAAACATTGTCAACGAGAAAACTTCACATTGCTTCCTCCGCTCATTACACAATGGGAGGCATTAGAATTAACGAGAAATGCGAGACAAAAGTTGAAGGCCTCTATGCTGCTGGTGAAGTGGCTAGCGGCGTTCATGGTGCAAATAGGCTTGGCGGAAATGCCTTAACTGAAATAATGGTTTTTGGTGCAATAGCTGGACGACAAGCAGCACGATACGCAAAACACTCGAAATCCGTTGTAATAAGAAGAGAACATGCCAGCAAAGGAGAGAGAATGTTTCAGGAATTCCGCAATAAAGTCAAGTCTAAAAGGACCAATCCTTCAGTAATAATTAAGGAAAACGTAAAATCCGTTATTTCGAAATTCTGCAGACCTTTAAGAAGCAAAGAAGGACTGAGATTTGCGCTAGAAGAGTTGGAGCAAATAGAAATGGAGGCTTCTTTCATGTTTGCCGATAACCCAGAACAATTAGGAGAGGCTACTGAGGCTGATTCTATGCTTTTGCTGGCTAGGCTAGTTGCAAAGTCAGCTTTGGAGAGAAAGGAAAGCAGAGGGGCACATTTCCGCGTAGATTGTCCTCAAAGCGATGATGAAAACTGGCTAAAGAATATCGTGATTGCAAATGATAATGGAAAAGCAAGAGTGCGATATGAACCCATTTGCAAGGGCACAAGTTGAAAGCAGATTGGACGCGGAGAAAAGCTGGACTGAATGCTTAAAAAAAGTTTAATAAAGTCCAGAGGAGCGAAGAACCCAGTATTGAATTAGACTTTTTAAATACTAGACCAACAAACAAGGCGGGAATAATATTTCCTAAAACATAATTTGTGGCGATTAGGGTTATGTTGGGGTACCATATATAATTTATCGCATGTATTAGACCAAAAAGTATTGAGCTTATAATTAAGCCTTTAGAAAGGGTTCTTCTGCATGATAATCCTCTATCGATTTTGTAGACTGAGAATACAATAAAGAATGCTTCCAGAGGGCCATAAACAATCAAGTACGCCACGAACATTGGAGGGCTCAGATTCCAAGACCAGCCTACATAATCTAGGAAGAGGTAAGCATACCCTTTAATCATCATAAAAGGAATAGCCAAAATCAACCCATAGGCAATACTTTTCTTCCAATTTGTCAAAGTAAAACCGTAATTTCCCCAATTTTCCTTTCTAATCAAAACGATTATCAAAGGCAGCATCCCGATAAATACAAACTCCAAAGTCAATTTGACAAAATCGTTAAAAACAAATTCTGTTTCAAAGTTTTGAATTAAAAAATCAGTGTTGCAGGTAAGACTAATAGCGTGAATAACCAATTTGCAAATGCATCTATTAACATGGCTTTAGGATTCAAAATTTTCGCATCTCCTGCATGCGCTGGTAGTACATGTCAAGTCTTCAGTTTCTTTCGTTTTTCTTCAACAGACATGTAGCTTTTGTAGCCCGTTTTATCTATCGCCTTTCTAATCGTAGTTGAATCAACAAGGTCAGGATCATAATCTATGAAGACCTTGTTCAGCATTATTGCAGTCTTGACGTCATCTATCCCTTTCATTTTCGTAATCTGTTTCTCGATGGCAAGTCCACATGTAGCGCAGTCCATTCCAGTGACCGAGACAATCATGCGAGATTTAGCCCTTTTTTCATTTTCTGTCTTTTTTTCAGCAGGAAGCTCTTGACTCTTTTTGTCAGGGCTCAAAATTTCCACCGTCGAAATTTCATTTTTTAAATGGAGATTTAAACCTTTCAAGTAAGAGCGAATTACCTACAACTGTCACTGAACTGAAGGCCATTGCTCCTGCGGCTAGGAATGGAAGTACATCGTATACTTGGGCTCCAAACAATGGAACCAATGCTCCTGCAGCGATGGGAATAAGAGCTGCGTTATAAGCAAAAGCCCAGAAAAGGTTTTGCTTGATTTTCCTCACGGTGCTTTTGCTAAGTTTTATGGCGGTAACAACGTCTCTTAGGTCCTCCGTAACAAGCACGATTCCACCGGTTTCTTTGGCTATGTCGGTGCCGCTGCCTATAGCGATTCCTATATCTGCCTTAGCCAACGCTGGAGCGTCGTTGATTCCGTCTCCAACCATCGCTACCATTTTTCCCTCTTTTTGGAGGTTCTCGATTACGGTTTCTTTCTGCTGAGGCAAAACCTCGGCGAAGATTCGTTCTACGCCAAGTCTTTTTGCGATTGCCTTGGCTGTACGCTCATTATCACCCGTGAGCATTATAACATCTATGTTCATTTTCTTCAGCTCCGCTATTGCTTCTGTAGCGTATTCTTTTAGGGTGTCAGCGGCACCAATAACACCCGCTAACGCGTTGTCGACCGCTAGAAACATGATTGTTTTTCCATCTTCCTCAAGTTTCTTAATGGTATCTTCAATTTTTGCAAAGTCTATCGCCATTTCAGACATTAGCTTCCTATTCCCAAGAACGACATCTCTCTTTCGGATTCTCGCTTTGACACCTTTTCCCGGAATTTCTTCAAATTCAGACAAATTTGGCACTTGAAGGGACTTAGAGGCTGCTTCTCTTTCAATAGCTTCAGCCAAAGGATGCTCTGAACCTTTTTCAACTGACGCTGCAAGAGTGAGAACAGTATCAGCATCGTATTTGCCAAAAGGAACAACATCTGTAACCGAAGGTTTCCCTACAGTCAATGTGCCAGTCTTGTCGAATATTATCGTTGATATCTTATGAGCGACCTCCAACTGATCTCCGCCTTTGATCAAGATGCCGTTTTGTGCGCCCTTACTTGTTCCAACTAGGAGAGCTGCCGGAGTGGCTATTCCAAGAGCGCAAGGACAAGCTATCACCGTTACTGATACAAACGCGAGAAGAGAGAATTGCAGTCCTATATTTCCAATGAAATACCAAGCCAGAGCAGAAACTGATGCAATAATAATCACGGCAGGGACAAAATAAGCTGCCACACGATCAGCAAGCTTTTGTATTGGCGCTCTTCCGATTTGAGCTTCCTCAACGAGCTTCACTATTTGAGCTAGAGTTGTGTCTTGACCTACTTTTGTGGCTTTAGCTTTAAACATGCCCGTCTTGTTTATCGTAGCACCTATAACATCATCTCCAACGTTCTTCTCAACAGGGACGCTTTCTCCAGTGATCATGGATTGATCCACAGAGGAGTGCCCCTCCACTAATATACCGTCTACTGGAATCTTTTCTCCTGCTCGTACTATGAAAATGTCACCAACTTGTATCTGTTCGACGGGAATTTCGATTTCTTGTTTATCTCTCATTACGTGCGCAAGTCTAGGTTGAAGATCCATGAGTCGCCTTACAGCCTCGGAGGCTCTGCCCTTGCTTAGGTGCTCGAGAAACCTTCCAGTGAGAACCAACGTAACTATTACTGCTGCCGTGTCATAGTAGACCTCGGTGAAATGGAAGAATGATGGAAATAAGGTTACAGCTGTGCTGTAAATCCAAGCCGCACTCGTGCCTAAAGCTATTAGCGAGTCCATGTTTCCCATCCTGTTCCGAATAGCGTCATATGTGCCCCGATAGAACCGCCACCCGAAAGCGAATTGAATGGGAGTGTCAAGGGCTAGAAGAATATAGTTGTTAACTGTCATCGAAATCGGAAGGTTCACATATGTTAAGATGATTATAGGCACGGTTAAGACTGCTCCAATGATGACTGCCATCTTCAAATGTTTAATCTCAACTTCAGGAGCCATGAACTCCTTCATGCAACTCTGACTGCAGAAGTAGTAGGTGATTCCCCTGACAGTGACTTTGTATTCGGCTGTCTTCTCGTCTACATACATTCCACATATTGGGTCTTTTGCCATAGATCTCTATTCTCGCATGGATTTCATTTGTAGAATGCGCCTATTAAATCAACCCTTTACGACCGCTGCTGATGCACGAAAAAAGTTATAGATGTGGAATCAAAGAAGCTATCATTGGACGCAGAATAGAAGTTTGAGAATTCAAGAAATAATGAAGGGGGGTGAAAAAGTTTGGCAAAGGATCCGATCTGCGGTATGACCGTGGACGAGAAAACTGCAAAGTACAAATCAGACTACAAAGGTAAAACCTATTACTTCTGTAGCCAATCCTGCAAGGTAACATTTGATAAGAATCCGTCCAAGTTTACTGGCAGATAAGCACACAGAATGATTCGGCTTATTACTAATCCTAACCAGCGGTTACGTTGCTCTTTTCTTAAAAAGTTGAAATCATGTTCATCTAAGTCAGTAACTATCTCGCAACGAATTGCACAACTAAGCCTGAAATTTCTACACTGACCAAAATAAAAAACCCAGAATTTCTCATACGTCCTGAATCTGAGCAGAACTTCAAAATCACCCAAAACGGTCTGGGCCTCACAGAAAAAGAGGGGAAATTAGCGAAACCCTCGGCAAATTAAGTATAATCAAACTCTAGAGAATGGTAGCCCGGGAAAGGTGACTTATCTCGTTTAAATTTCTCAAGCAGCAAAACGATGGGATTAGATGTAAAATATCGGTTTAAAATATCGGGGTTTAGTCACGGTTCTGAATCCTTTCAGGAAATATCCCCAAAGTGAGCTTTAAAGAAGATTTTAACGTGGTAAGAGTGTTTAAAAATCAGATTGGCTGAAACAAAAGGAAAGAGTTAGAAAAATAAGGATGAAGTTTATGGTTTTCTTGGAAGTCTTTTCTTTACTAAGGCAACAGCGAATATGGTAAGAATCATGAGCAACGGCAGAATCGCAAAAGACGGAAACTCTGGTATGACATGGGTTCCTTGGATTGTGACTGTTTGTGTGCTGTGGTTGTAGGCGAAGTAGACATATGTGTAGTTTTCGTCCGGGATTATTGTATAATCTGTTATCGGTTGGTCGCCTACGGTGATTGTCCATCCATCTTCAACCCATAACAGGCTTTTTGGGATAGTTACTCTGCAGAAACCGCTTGTTCCATCTTCGCCTGTTACGTTAAAGGTGATGAATGCGCCCTCTTCAGGATTAAAATGGAAGTTTGAAACCGTGGAATTGCTAACGACATCGACGTCGTAGGATACTCCATTCCAAGTGCCAGCGTCGAAAATGCTGATCGGTGCCATAAGTGAGTAGTTAGCATATTCGAATCCGAGTGTTTGTCCAATATCATTCATGATAGGTATTTTGTACGGAACGTCTCCTACGCCGTCACTTTCAGTTAGATTCTGGTAGGGTCCCTTCAATGAGTCTGTGCCGTTGTAGTCGCTCCAGTAGTTTCCGCCAGAAGGATAACCATCATCCCAAAACTGGGAATACCCGTAGCCGGTCACCGCTTGTTGTGTATTGTTAATGAAGTTGTTATGGAAAATGTGGTTGTTTTGTGAACCGCCACCGAGCGCTATGCCGTGAGAGTTGTTTGTTATGTTGTTGCCAACTATGCTATTGTTATTAGAAAAGGTCTCGAGCCACATGCCAAAACCGTTGTTTACTATGTTGTTTGCTATGTTATTGCCAACAATGCTATTGTTGTTGGAAGAGTCATAGAGCAATATGCCGTAATTGCTGTTTGCTGTTATATTGTTTCTTGCTATTATTGTGTTGTTGGTTCCGCCGAGTTGTATGGCGTAGTCTGTGTTGGATAGGTTGAGGTTTTCCACGAGTATGTTGGTGCAGTTTACCAGTATTACCTGTCCGGCGTCTTCGACAGTGTAGCCTGAAACACCTTCGCGGTATACGAGGGGCTTGCCGTTCACTAAATTGTCAACCACAACATTCCCATAAGAAGCCTCCAGAACAAACAAACCATCGTTAACAAAGGTGTTTCCGCTAATGCTGTTGTCTGAAGAGTAGCGGAGCACGATGCCAGCCACTAAGTTTCCTGTCATGTTGTTTCCGCTAATGCTGTTGTTCGAAGAATGGCTGAGGTAGATGCCATAAGCGAAGTTTTTGATGTTGGTGTTTTGGATGGTCACATTGGTTACGCTTGTTAAGTCAAAGCAGCGTTCGCTCTGTTCGCCTCCTGAGCCTTCAACCGTGTATCCATTCCCATTGATTATTATGTTGCTCCTCTCTACAACGATTCCATCGGCATCGCTGGTGATGTTTCCAGTCAAAGTGTAAGTAACATTGTCAAAGGTTGAAATCGGTGCACCTAGCGGGTCTATGCTTCCATCAGCCCTTATGTATATGGTTCCGCTACCCCTAACCAATGGAACATTCAACACTACAACAAACAAAGTCGCCAACAACACAAAAACCGTCCAAACACCAGAAACCAAACCACGCCTTCTTTTACTCATAATCTTCTCCTCTCTCTAACAGTATTATAACCAAGCAAACAACTCTTAACCCTTTCTAACGCTAGTTCAAGCACAGCCAAACCCAAAAACATACCCAAAACGCCCCCAAATTGGTAGCCCGGGAGAGATTCGAACTCTCGTCAGAGGCTCCAGAGGCCTCCATGCTTGACCGCTACACCACCGGGCTCCATTAACAAATTTAAACACGAAAGTTCTTTGTAATAACTTTAGCGTTAAATCAAAGAGAAAGAGGTTTACTTATTCTGCTTTCTATAGGCTTCTTCAACACAGCAGCATTTTTGGCTGCTTGAATTCCATTTTTCACAACACCATAGCGTCTCTACCACTGGATTTTCGTTCAAGCAAAAGCGTATTGTACAGAACACCTGATCCGGATAATTGTATGCGTTGTGGCTGCCGCAGTTTCCACAAAACTTCTGTTTTACTTTAGTGTCCTTTTCCATTTAGAATCCTCCAGCTGCTTGAAAGTTTCCGCGTTTCAGGTATGGTACACGCTTGAAATCTTCGCTCAATCTCTCAATAACCGAAGCAACAATTATTGGAAAAATAATCATTGCATCACCAATAACCATTACTTTGTCCGCTTTCTCCTTCACTTTTCCCCAACTTACCGTTTCTTCCAGCGTTGAGCCAGATAATCCTCCGATTTCAGGGCGATCCATAGTTATTACTACGGCGTAGTCCATGCCCTTTCTAGATGCAAGAGCAGCTGATTGAACGGTGTTTCTTGGTACTCCGCCGCCGATGACTATCATGCCATTTCTGGAAGAACTTTTACAGATATTAGTTATTTCTGGCACGTCTTTGAAAGCGTCTACCACCAACGGGTTTTGACAGTTCCTCCGTGAGGCATGAAGCGAGTACGCAAATCCAAATTCTGAATCACGAACTGCAGGAAGGAAAATCGGCACTTTTGCCTCGTAAGCCGACCGCAAAATTGAGTTTGAATCGTTGAGTCTTTTACCTAATTCCCATGCGAAATCGTTTGAAGAGAGGCTTTTTCCCTTGTTTTCAGCGGCTATTTCATCGTATATTTCCACAAGCTTATAGTCCAGCTTTACGAAGTCTTCTTCCGGCACAAAAACGTCATATATGCGGTAAATGTGGTATTTGTAAAGCATGTTGTCGTCCACAAGCCAGTGCCCCTTGTAATGGTGACCGCCGACAGCCTCTATTACATCATGCACCATATTTGCTCCTGTGCTTACAACGACATCGATGAGTCTTTCACGGATTAAATCTGCAACTAGTGAACGCATTCCAGCAGGAACAACAGCCCCTGCCAAAGTCAAGAATATCGTGCATTCCTTGTCTCGTACCATCCGTTCATAGATGTTGCATGCGGTAGAAAGTCTTCCAGCTCCGAAAGAACCTGAATTTTTGAACTGTTGAATTAGTTGGTCTACAGTTAGTTTTCCGTTAATTTTTATGTGTTTTACGGGTTCTAGAAGAAAATCTTTCCTCTGCATTGATTTCTCACTCAAATATCCATTTTCTAATTGATTAAAGAAAAGTCTTTCTATAATTCCTTTGTCGAAACCCAAATGTTTTGATTGCAGAATCAATTTGATTTTGGCTATGCAGAAGGGGATTAGGCTACTTAACCACTAAAACTGGGCAAGATGCGTTTCTTATTACTCCATCGCTTACGCTTCCTAAAAGTATCTCCCTTATCTTGCTTATACCTCTAGCACCAATGACTATTAAATCAAACTTGCCTTCTTTTGCTGTATTAGTGATCTCATGAACCACTTGCCCTTCCACAAGCATTGTTTCAACCTGAACTTCTGCAGCCCTAACTTTTTGTTCACCGTCTGACAAGATTCTAAAGCCTGCCTTACGAGTTGCCTCAACCATCTTGGAAACTTCTGCAGGAGTCATAACTGGGACCCCGGGTGGTGTTAATGTGGTTGGTTCAGGCATTATAACGGGTCTAACAGTTACAGAATACACGTGGACTAACGTTATTTTTCCGCTGAACTTTTTAGCTGTTTGAATCGCGGTTTCTAAGGCTCTTGATGAATGTTCAGAACCATCCAACGGAACTAGAATCTTCTCGAACAACGGCATAAACACCATCTAACATTTTATGTAGGGCTTTTCAGATATAACTTTTGAAGTGCATTTTATAAAAAAAGCGAAGAAGGAATGGAAAGTTAAGTTCTTAGTTTATGAAGTTTGTTTGCGAACGTGTGGATTGCATTTTGATATTTTGTTGTTATTGTACTCAATTTCTTTCTTTGTTTAATTGCGACTACTGCTACTATGAGGCTTAACGCCATAAGTATTGCCAGAAGCATGTTTGGGTTGAATTCGGTAATAATCCATGTGCCAATTAGCTCGATTGAGTGTTCTGAGTGCGGATAGTACAGGTGTATGAAGACGTATTCAGCGTTTTCAGTTACGGTAAAGTTTTCTGAAGTTAAGGTGATTCCGTCAAATTTGATAACCCATTCTCCTAGTGCAGCATACAGTAGTGCTCTTGGAATTGTGATTTCAGAGAATCCTGTTCCAGTTGTTCCAGTAACGTTGAAGCTTATGCTTTTTGCGTCGGGGTTGAAGTTGAAGTTGCTTAGTGTTGAGTTTGTGAAGATCGGAACATAATAGGTTTTTCCAAGGTAATCTATAGTCTCTTGATATGCCACTTTAAAAACTAGATCTTTCAAACTGCTTAGGGTAGTGTTCTCCCATGTCATAGATGTATAGTTTAAAGTGAATCCGTCTGGACTTGGCACTGTGTATGGAGCGTAGAGTAATACTGTGTGTGTTGCGTTTGCGCCACCTCTAATTGTGATTTTTAGCTTTTCAAACTCTCTTGGTGACTCGTAGGAATCACTGGTCATGTTGAAGAATCTGTAAAGTTTGAATCCTACGGAATCCATTTCGTCTTTTGGAGGCTGTATTATTACTCCGTTGAAAGTTAGATACATCCAATCTTTGCCTATCTTAACCTCGGCTTCAATGTTGTTAATGTCTATTCCAGTCTCGTTAAGCAAGCGGAGCTGCCAATTAACCATCCATGGAGTTGTTGCGTTTACATAGTCAATGTAGAAGCGTTTTGTATGACTTATTTGTGCTTTAAAGTCGCCTTCAAGAATCCATTTGGTCTCAAAGTTGGCTGTTCCATTCACGTAATTGCATGTGGTATTGGAAGATGTTAACGTGCAGTAGGTTGTGTTTACATAAGATTCAACTATTTCCCGCAATGGTGACGGCACAGCGTCTGGCAAGATTGGAAGCACGTCGTCCTTCCATTGCGTTATGTTGGCTAGAAGCCAAGCGTCTAAATCTAATTTTTGCGCTGCGCTTGAGTAGGATGCGTTAAGACTGAAGTTGTTGATGGCATAAGCTGTTACATTTGCAATTTTAAGCAATGCTTCAACTTGTGTCTTGTATTCAGGCGGCATTGTCGGAGGCAATGTTGGGGGCACAAGTTCCAAGGCTTTAGTCCACAAAGCCTTAACATCACTTGCTAAGTGCAAATCTACCGTTGCTATTCCAGACGTGTGATAATAGTTCAGTATTACAGATGCGTTGGCTGTGGTTAATGCAGAATCTAGAGCCGCGTAAATGGTCGGGTATGCTTCCTCAGGATCATAGGGGCTTATCATTTGAGCCAAAATTCTCGCGAAAAAGCCTGTGAAATTTCCATGAATTGTGGCATTGTACATGATGTCAGTACCGTTGAGTCCGTTGGACCAATCAATTTTTGTTGTGTTTAGCTGGGTGCATTCAAGTAAGCCCCAAGTTGCATTGTAGACTAAGCCTGTTGGTCCCGGAATGGTATCATTAAATTGGGCAAGCAGCTGTTCAAGTATTGTGGAGTTTATTTCGATGCCGAAAAAGTTGCCATATGTTACATTGACGTTACCTGTAAGGTAGAGGTCGGTTTTGTTACCGCTAAAGTCTACTCTGATGTCGCCTAATGTAAAGCCAGGAATTGCGTGAAAAGTGATGTTTCCATTGATTTCGTTTTCTATGTAATCTGCGAGCACTGTAAAGTCGGTAACGTTGAGTGGAAACAGCATGGAACTATAATACAAGGGTATTTCTGTTTCTCCCCATAATTCCGCGTTAAGCAAACCATTTGAGTATGTGCTTTCAAACGAGAAGTCACTGGCGTTGAATGGGTAGGTTGTGCTTCCGTCTGGGTACATTCTGCTTCCTTCTGGAGGCATAAATAGCGTAGCATCCAATGTGGCATTTAATATTCCGTTATTGTATTGTGAGGCAAAATTCGCTATGGCAGAGTCAAGTGGCCACATATCCCTACCGTCTTTAGGAAAGATAAGTGTGCCATTAGCTGATCCCATTGTTGTTCCACCGGTTGTTGAAATGCTCAACGTCGTGTTCATTTCTGGACCCGTGTTTTCGGGATACATGTGCGTAAAGTTGAATGTTCCATCTACACCCATCGTGCCGTTGGGATAAACAATAAAGTTAACCTGCATGTCCTTCATAGGGGCATTGAAAAGTGCGTAATTGTATTTTGTTGAAAGCGGAGCGGACGAAATGTAACCCAATTGTACGTAAGGATATGTAGATTCGTATAGACGTATGTCGCTAATATTTGTTGGGCTGAAGTGATAATAAGCAAGCATAGGACCAGAATAATTAAAATAGATCTTGCGAATGCCAACATCAAAATAATCCTCTATCCATTGATAATCAGATAGATAGTTGTAGGTGCCGTCCACCCGTTCTGATAGGCCTTGGGCAGAAATCTCGTATCTTCCAGCCTCTGTGACATTAACTTCAACACCAATCTCTAGATAATCAAACAAACTATCGCCGTCGGCGTCAACGCCTCTGTCAGAGGTTTTTCCCGTTAGGAGCGCATGCGATTCGAAATCCATGTAATTATATGGGGTTGGAAGAGACACGTTTGAAAGCTTGTCAAGAACCAACCAAGTATCCCAGTTGTATATTCTCATAAATCCGATGTATCTCGGATTGAAATGCTGCGCGTAAAGGTATGTTCCATAAACAGTTAAGTTCACTAACTGAACGCCGACATCAAAATAGCCTGACACAGATTGATATATGTAAAGGTATTGCGAAGCATCATTAACAAGACTTGTTATCTCAATGTAATAGCTGCCTGCTTCAGTAAAATTGATTTCAAGGCTTATCTCCAGATAGTCATATTTCGGGTCTGAGTCGGTGTTAACGCCTCTATCATAAACTGTTCCAGTAAAATAGGCAGGGGATTCAAACTCGCTATAATTGTATGCTTTGCTCAAATTAAAATCATATTTGTACTCAAGTGTATAAGAGTCGTAATCCTCATAAACGTAAAGAGATATTGAGCCAACCATAGAAATGTTAGTCGCATGTGAAGCGTATATTGGCGCTCCATGAAGTGAAACGTTTAAGACTTGTATTCCAAGAGACAGATACTCTTCTGTAGAATTGTAGACGCTGTCTATGTAATAGTAGGATGCGTTAACCAATCCTGATACATAGACGCTATACTTTGCAGCGTCTGAAACGGTTATTTCCACTCCAACTTTCAGATAATTGTAGAGACCATCACTGTCTGTGTCAACACCCTCGTCGTAAAGTTTGCCTGTTAAAACTGCTAGATTGTCGAACAATACGAAGTCATAAGTATGAGATAGGGGAATGGAGCTTCTATAGTCTAGTGTTAGATAAGATTCGTCATAAAGATACACTCCGTAGATATTGTATGGTTTAAACTTAGCTCCATATATTTTCATTCCACTGAACGATAAACTGACTTTTTGCACACCAGTGGTTAGATAGGTTTTGTTTGAACAGTAAAACCAAAGAGGACTGCCATAAGAATCTCTCAGCGCACTCACTTCAACTATGTAAACTCCAGCTTCAATAACATTAACTTCAACTTCAACAACTAAAAAGTTGTAAAGTCCATCTGCATCCGTGTCCATTCCATAATCATAAATTATCCCTGTTAATACAGCATCAGAGGCATATACTGCTGGCGAATTAATCGATATCGACGCTAAAGTTGTAAGCAAGATTAGCATTATTGCCGATGTTGCCAAAATTTTTTTTCTCATTCATTTCACCAAACGTTAAATTCGTCCATAAATAGGTTTGTAAATGTTTTATATATAATTTTGTGATAAAAACCTCTATAGGAGAGTTCTTAAAACGCGGTTGCTAACGCTTTGCTTTCGCAATCTGTTTCGAAGAAAAATGCGAACAATGCTTTGCATAATAGGCGTGGCACTCGCAACAACATTCGTCATAGCCGTGGGCGCCACAACAATGCGATACACAACAGTAATCAAAGAAATGAACGTGCTCTTCAGCGGACAAATCATGGTTGTAAGCAAAGACGCAATTATAATTCAAGCGATTCCAATAGGCGGCGGCTGGCTATACCAAAATCGTACAGAAAGACTGATACAAAACATTACAGGCGTGGAAAAAACAGTTCCAATATTATTTGTCACACCAATAGACATCGGAGGAATACTTCAGCCAGTGCCAATAAATTTCAGCATGGGAATACCCGTTGAAGACTGGCAGCTGATACTTGGATCAACCCCGCTAAAAGGAGGAACGGGACATTTTCCAACAAACGAATCAAGCAATGAAGTCGTTGTAGGTCCTTCGTTGGCAGACCAGTACGGATGGACTGTAGGAACAAAATTAAATTTCAGCGATTATGAGCTGGAAATTGTTGGAATTTTAGACACGAAATTAGCGTTGTTAAATCGTTGTGTTGTGATGCCACTTAAGCTAGCGCGAGAAATCTATTACCCCCACTCCGACAAAGTGAACATAATCACGGTAAAGCCACTTCAAGGATACCCGCAGAAAAATTTGACAGACGCAATAGAAAACCAAATAGAAAGTGTTAATGCTTTGACAGAAGATGAAAGAAATGACATGATCCAGCCGATAATTGCTCAACTTGAGACCTGGAATCTTGGAATACAAACAGTAGTTTTCATCATGAGCCTGATACTAGTAATGACCGTTACTCTTATGAGCGTTTCAGAAAGACGGAGAGACTTCGCAACCTTAGACGCCATGGGTGCACCGTTAAACCACGTATTCCGCCTTGTCATCTTGGAAACATCATTAATCGGTGTTTTAGGCGGCGCTCTAGGCATATTCTTCGGCTCTTTGACGGCTCTCGTTTTGGCAAGCCTCTACACGAACATTCCGCTCGCCCAGTTTTTCCCAAGCATACTCGAAATTGTCCCACCATTCTACATGTTGGAAATATTCGCCGCAATCATCGCCGTCTGCTGCCTTGGAGGGATAATTCCAGCAATAAATGCGACAAGAATGCGAATAGCAGAAGTCTTGAGGGCTGAATACTAATGAAAATCAAAACAGCAGATTTAACGAGGATATATCGTTTAGGCTCATCAGAAATAACCGCTGTTAACAAAGTCAATCTGGAAATTAATGAAGCAAAATTCATAGCCATAGTTGGACCTTCAGGCTCCGGCAAGTCTACACTGCTGCATCTCATAGGATTAAATGATCATCTAACGCATGGAAAAATCTTCATTGATGATGCGGACATTTCGCTTTTGCCAAGTCGTGAACGCAGAAAAATTAGGCTTTTCCGCATGGGCTTCGTTTTCCAAACCTTCAACCTGTTGCCGACACTTAACGCATTGGAAAACGTGGAGTTGCCCATGACCTTAGCTGGTAAACCCCGAAAAGAACAGAGAGAAAGGGCTTTGAGGCTTCTTGAAGCCGTTGGTTTAGGCAACAGGCTTTTTCACAGACCCAAGGAGCTTAGCATAGGTGAAATGCAACGCGTAGCCATAGCAAGGGCACTTGCAAACGACCCTGAAATAATAATTGCTGACGAGCCAACTGGGGAGCTTGATTCAAAAACCGCTAAAGAAATAATCGCATTGCTTTTTGAAATAAACAGAAAAGAAAAGACAACGGTGGTTGTTGCGACGCACGACGAAAAGATAGTTGAGACTGCAGATACAATTTACACTATTCAAGATGGTAAGTTGAGGCTTGAGGGTTAATGCTGAATCTTCTACAGCAACGAAAGGTCTAGGGATTTAATTTTTCCCTTCTGGTCTACAACGACTTCGAATTTCTCAGCCCAAGGATGCCCTTCCAAGTCGATGGGGCATGTACCCCTAATTACCCAAACTTCGTTCTTCTGCTCAATCGTGGAGACATCTATTTTCTCTATGTTCTTTCTTTTCTTGAGAAAATCAACAGCTATCTGGTTGGCAAGTTCTTTTGACATGCTGTTCATGTGGTTTTCCTCCAAATATCGCCTTATTTATTTGGAAGAGGTGGCATTAAGGGTTATGAATGGAAAATCGTTAGTGAAGCTAAACATAGTCTGAATTGTGTACATATGCTTGATTACGATAAATTCAAATCAACAAACGCATCAGTTTCATTTGAGGATGACAAATACACGGAAAGGAAAGTCATGGCTGAGAAGAAGAGGATAATCTTTCATTTAGACATGGATCATTTTTTCACTGCTGTCGAGGAAAGGGAGCGCTCTGAATTTAAGGGGAAGCCAGTGATTGTTGGAGCTGATCCGAAGGGGGGAAAGGGCAGGGGGGTTGTGAGCACTTGTAATTATGAGGCTAGAAAGTTTGGTGTGAGGTCTGGAATGCCTATCTCTAAAGCTTGGAAGCTGTGTCCAGAAGCCGTTTACTTACCAGTTAACTACGAGCTTTATGTCAAGGTTTCCAACGAAATCATGGATATGCTGCGAAATTACACGGACAAGTTTGAACAGTGGGGTATAGACGAGGCTTTTTTGGATGTAAGCTTGAAAGTGAAGGATTATGCAGAAGCCGAAGCATTAGCACGCCGAATAAAAAATGAAATTTACGATAGGGAAAAGCTCACCTGCTCAATAGGCATAGGTCCAAACAAACTTGTCGCAAAAATAGCCAGCGACTTCCAAAAACCAGACGGCTTAACAATTGTTAAAGAAGAGGAGACTGAAAAATTTCTTGCTCCGTTGCCAGTGCGTAAACTTCTTTGGGTTGGGCGGAAGACAGAGCAGAAACTTGGAGCTATGGGAATCAAGACTATAGGAGATTTAGCTGGTTATGATCCTACGGTGTTGGCGGAAGGCTTTGGTGTCATGGGCACTCAGATTTATTTGATGGCGCATGGGATTGACAGGAGTGAAGTTCAGGAAAGAGGCGAAATAAAATCTATGAGCCGTGATACAACGTTCGAAGAAGACACTTCAGATTTTGAATTTGTCTTAAAAACTTTGGATAGCCTCTCGGAAGAAGTGCATAAGGATGTTCTGAAGCAACAAGTTTATTTCAAGACTGTTACTGTGCGGGTTCGATATGAAAATTTTGAAACTCACACGCATGGCAAAACTTTGCCGTTTATCACAAACCGCTTGCAAGATTTGAAGAAAACTGCAAGAGAACTCATGCATACTTATCTTAGACCTGACAGAAAAGTTAGGCTGGTTGGTGTTAGGGTTTCAAACTTTGTTTCAGCCGAGAAACAGAAAACACTAACCTAGTTTCATTCCTTTTTTATGCTTGGATACTTTTCTCTGATTTTTGCGTCTGCTATTTTGGCAATCATTGCGCTGGAGATTAGTACGTATTTGACGCCTGTGAGCTCGGCTAGGTCTGCTGGTTTCTGGTCTTGGGTTATAAGCAGTAGGTTGTTGTTCTTTGCATAATCCACAATATCTTTGTCTTTTGCTCCTTTCAAACCTGCATCTTGGGCTGTTAACACTTCCCATCCTAAAGTTTCAAAGTATTCTTTTAAGCCAGCGTACATCTCGTCAAGCAGAAGCTTTAACATAGCCATCACATCACAGGCATAGACTTAAAACAACCAGATATTTAGCTTATTTACATTTTCTTACAATATAAAAGATAAAAGCATCTTAAATTGGATACCCCTTCTAGGTTTTTTTCAACATGTTATTGGCGCTGAAAAATGCCAATAGTGACCCTATCCTCTAGGTTTTTTGCATAAGCTGGAGAGGTGACTTGAGGATTCGGACGTTTTCTCTACAATGTCTAATAAATGCGGCGAAATCTTTTAATGGAGTGTTCTGAAGTAGTGTGGAAGGTGATGTTGAGTTGAAAGAGTATGAATATGTGGAAGTGAAGCATCATAAGGATGTGGGTAAAGTGATTTCGGAGTGGCAGAAGAAGGGTTGGCGTCTCCACACCTATCAAACGGCTGGCATGGGTGCTGGACCGATGTCATACGAAGTCAACCATTGCTTGCTGTTTGAGAAGGGCGAGTAAGACAAGCTAAAGATTACTGCAAAAACCACATGATCTAATCCAGCACCCTTACCTTTTTTCTTTAGTGGGAGGGAGAGAAAAATAAGGTATAAACTCCGCAAATTAGAGTGTAAATTCCCATTTCAGCAATATAGTGGAGATATCTCTCCCCGCAACCCTTCTTTTCCAGTTGGCCAGTATGGGGGCACTGAAAACCGCTAGAGATCGGCTGGATCTACGTAGGCAGCCCTTGAGTGGCTTAGAGGTTCATTTGTTAGGCTCTTCGCATAGATGTGGTATGTGACTTTTATCGGCTTATATCTTGCCAGCAAAGCAACTGCAGGGTCGTCAGAATCAAGAATAAACGAGAGAAAGTGGCATCCATGAGTATTTGCCAAGTAAAGGCAATGTTTTATCAGTTCTTCTGCTAAATCCATCTTTTCGTTGAAAGCGAAATCTCTGACGTACATCACCCTGAATGGTTCTCCAACCGATGGCAACCGCATAGTACTCTTAAAAATATTGATGAACCCTAGGAGATGTGACAATATTTTCAGCTTTGTCGAGATGTGAAGGGCTCTGACTCGGAAGATTTCTGAGTAATTCCACAATCCTGCGCATGCTACGATTTTGCCCTTGTCCTCTGCAATATGTATCTTCTCGAGTCCGTACCCTGGCAGTCTTTTTACCCTACCTAGAAAGTCATTTGCATCAAGCGAAGAAAAGAAATCCCAGTTATGGTAGTAATGATTTATTAGATTAACAACATTTTTTACGTCATGAGCGGTCATCGCTTTGATTTCACTTTTCGTTGATTGTTTTCTCCTATAGAGTGGAATGTTGAACATCGTAAAATCATGGATGTTCTGAAATCCCATTTTTTTAAAAAGAGCTAGAGAAGGGTAGTTCTCTGCCCTAATGATCCCGTAAGCAATTTGCACTCCAGTTTCTTGGTCTAATACATGATGAACAAGTTTCGAACCAATTCCTTTTCCACGACAGTCTGGATAAACCCGCAAATCATAGATGTAAATGCCTCTAGTTCTTTTTTCGCCAAAGTTGAATTCTTTAATAGTAGATGCTATCGTTCCCAAGATCCTACTTTTCTCCTCTGCGACATAGACCTTATAGTTTTCGTAGACCCGAGATCTGAGGAAGAAATCAGGGCTTCGATCAAGCTGCAGAACCAGACTTGTGCCTTGAGGGCACATTCTCTCAAGATCTAAAAGCGCCAGATTGTCATGATCAGTTGCCAGTCTCATGAGGAACAAATCTAACTAACCACGGTAATATCTATTCAATACTCTCTAAAAGTCTTTCATTCTAAATTCCCATTTAAGCAGTAGGCTGGAGACATCTCCTATGAACCCCTTCTTTATTGTATTTGTAGCACGCATTAGAGCCTCGACTAAGAAAGTATTTTGTGCTTTCGGTTTGGGTTTCTTGAGCTGAGTGTTCGAGAATTTGGCGCTATAACCCTCTTCTATTCAATCATGATTAGTTTGTCAAGGCTATTTGAAGCAGACTGCGACTAGCTCGTTTTTTCCAAAGAACCAGGCGATTAGGTACGTTTTCAGTGTTCTCATTTTTCGCACTATTTTTGAATGATTCGACTCGTGCGTTATTCTGAAGGTGTGTTGTATCTCAACTTTTCTGAAGAACCTCTTCAACAAGTTCTCTAGGTTGAAGGATGTCCAGCCATATATGTGCTCTGGAGACTCAGAAAACAGTCTATAATGGGATGCATTAGGTACCTTTATTATAGCTGCTTTTCGGGTGACCCGTCTTATTTCTGCCAACACTTTGTAGGGATAAGTCACATGCTCAAGAATGTGACTTGCATGCACCATGTCGACACAATTATCGCTGAAAGGAAGCTCCTCAACATCACATTGCATCTCAAGGTGAAACGCATCTTTCGCAATGTCAACGTGAACACATCCATCATGCGAAAAGTACACGTGTCCTGGGTTTTCGGTGCCACTTCCTATGTCCAGTATCAGAAGATGCGCGTTTTGAACGTTTCTGCAATCTGAGCATAGGTCAGTGTGTTCTTCGTTCTTGAGAACGTTGCTACCACTGTGCATGCATTTCGTCATGTTTCGCCCTTTGCGACGTTTAATGTCAACTGTATTTTATCCTTCTGAATTCAAAATATGGATCGCAAATCCAGAATTAGCCCCACGCTAGATGTTAATTCGATTTCCCTATAGCTTTTTTATGTGCCAAAGGTTCTGGTTAAAAAACAGTTTAGTTTTGAGGTAAAGTTTTATCCAACAACAACAACTCAAACTCTCTCACTTACTTTACCGTACTTTACCTGCCTACCCATATACAACGCACACGCACAGAGTGTGCGTATAAAGTGCTATGGGCTTGGGCGAGAAGCACGCGCTAATCGCAATTTTGAAGATAGAGAACACAACCATTTAGCATATTTGCGAGCCTATTCAAGTAGGTGAAATCAATATTCAAAAATCGCATGACATATAGCGTTTGCTTCCAACATGCCGTTAGGGTGGTTAGTTGGGTAAGCGCCGTACTCATCCATCGTATCTTTCGAATGATGAAGCTGCACGGGAGAGAAGAAGAACGGAGGAAATGGTGATGAGTATCAGCCATTCAGGAAGCAGCGTTGAAAAGAAACAAGCTGAGAGTCTTGTTAAATGGAAAGGGATAACAAGACTAGGCGAAACAGACCACTTCATAGTCGATTTTGACGGTGAAGAAAAACTGGTGATTGTCTACGGAAAAGAAATTCAAGCCGAATGTCGCTTTAGGCTGGCATTCGACAAATACGATACGAGAAGAATGGTCTACTTGCTGAAGAAGGCATATAATTTCTTCTAGCAAATTCTGATTCGTGCGCGCACAGACAGAGACAGTGTGCGTGGGTAAATTTTACCTTACTCCCTCAAACAGAGATATAACAAACTCTTCTGCTTTGAGCTCTTCCTCCTTAATTTCCAAAAGTCGCTTGACGCTCTCTGGAACTTGCCCTTCAATCCAAATGTCTTCAATGTCTTTGAACGGCACAAATACAATATTGCCAAAAGTCAAATGCGTGATTTCAGTTGGAGTATTATCGAGAGTCCCCTTCACAAGCTGATTTTCAACTTGAACTTCGGAAACCTTGACCCACACATGTTCGACACGCTTACCAGCAGAGAATGCAGATTTCACCATATCGGCTTTGAGTAACTGCTCCACAGTGAATTTTCCCTTGTTTGGAT
>CAYZEP010000014.1:0-30397 GCA_964477645.1 uncultured Candidatus Bathyarchaeia archaeon
CGCTCAGATTTTTTGGGATTTGCTCTTGAACATTAAGTCCAATGATATGCCCGTTTAAGCTTGAAATTTCGGTTCCTGGAATAATTAGGAAATCTGTCTTTTTGGCTATTTTTAGTGCGCCGTCAATTCTATCATGGTCTGTTATTGCTACTCCGTCTAATTCACGCTTTTTAGCGTAAAAAACCAGTTCTTCTGGTGTAATCAGTGAATCATAAGAATAGTGAGTGTGGACGTGAAGGTCGATTTTTATGTGCAAAATTTCACAACCATAGGCTCTAGGCATTCTTAGGCAAGGTTTCTCTAATCTTCTCCAGTCTTTCATTCAGTTCCTGCTCGTTAGCCTCTATTTTTTGGAATAAAGGCTTAGCTTTGGCTATTTTATGGTTGGCTGGCAACGGTTTTAGGGCTTCATTCCATTTCTGTTTGTGGACGCTTCCTTGCAAGTTGAGGGTTCTCCAAATTTCTTCTGCAGCAAATGGAATGAAGGGAGCTGAAACTATTGCTAGGACTTTAACAATTTGTGATGCCACGTAAAGAATGTTTGCCGCTTTGGCTTTGTCCTTTTTAATTAGGTTCCAGGGTTCTTTCTCATTCAAGTACTGGTTTCCTATGCGACTTATGCTTATCATGGTGTTTGCAGCGGATTGTAATTTGCAATCTTCGATTTCCTTTGCAATTGTTTCAGCTTTCTCCTTTATGGTTTCTAGAATTTGCTTTGCGTCCTTGTCTAAAGCTTCTGGTTGTGGGATTTCGTCCTTAAACTGCGTGTTTATGAATGTTAATGTTCTGTGAATGAAATTGCCAAACGTGTCATTTAAGTCTGAATTAATTTTTCCAATAAACAGTTCCCATGAAAAATTGAGGTCTTTCGTTTCGGGTCTCGTGGCAATTAGGAAAAAGCGCCAATAGTCTGGCGGAAACAATTCTAAGGCTTCGTCGACAAATATGCCTACTCTTTGGCTTTTTGAGGCTTTCTGTCCTCTGATTTGGAGGAATTCTGTGGTTGAAACATTCCATGGTAGAATGTAGCCTTCTTCTGTCCCTAGTAGCAGTGCTGGGAGGATTATGGTGTGGAATGGGATGTTGTCTTTTCCAATGAAAAATATGGTTTTGGCTTTCTTGTCGAACCAGAATTCGCGCCACTTTTCAGGATTCTCTTTATCTTTGTAATATTCAATTGTTGCAGAAACGTAACCTAAAACAGCGTCGAACCAGACGTAAATTGATTTGTCCTTTGCCCCTGGAAACGGCGCGGGGATTCCCCACAAGATGTCTCTAGTGAGTGTTCTTGGTCTCAAGCCTTCTTTTATCCAGTTAAGGCTGAAGTTTCTAGCATTGCTTGGCAATTGGTCGTTGTTGCTAATGTAGTCTTCGAGTTTTTGTGCAAATTTGGAAAGGTCGAAGAGCCAGTGCGTTGTTTTTCTCGTTACTGGTTTGCTTTTGCAGACTGCACAGTATGGTTCTATGAGGCTTGTTGGGTCAAGCAGTCTTCCGCATTCTTCGCATTGGTCACCGCGGGCTCTTTCATAGCCACAGTAGGGACATTTTCCTTCCACGAATCGATCTGGCAAGTAGCGTTCGCACTTTTCGCAGTAGGGCAGTTCGGTTTCCTGCGTGAATACGTATCCGTTATTGTATAGTTTCAGCATGAGGTCTTGCACAAACTGCTTGTGAACTGGGCTTTCGGTGCGCGTGTAATTGTTGAAGGATATTCCCCATTTCTCACATAGCTCAACTATTTTTGCGTGGTTTCTGTCTGTCAACTGTTTTGGCTGCAATCCTTGTCTTATGGCTGCAATTTCAGTCGGGGTTCCGTGCTCGTCTGAACCGCTGACCATGACAACTTCTTCGCCTTTTAGGCGGTAGTATCTGGCGGCAACATCCGTAGACAACAGATGTATAGTCGTGCCTAAGTGAGGAACGTAGTTCACGTATGGCCATGCAGAGGCAACTAAGACTTTCCCGATCTTGACGACACCTCCAAGATTACGGATATGCTGCTTACAAGTAGCTGAGCCTATTACTTAAAGAAAATGGAAAATAGGGGGAGAGGATTTGATTTATTCTGTTTTTTCTTCTTCTTTTCTCCATGTTATTTGCGGTCTACGTGCTGATAGGAATATGGTTGCAGCTATTATGATTGTGCAGACAATAATCAGTACCACTTGAATTGTGAAGAGCGTTAAAATCTGTTCCATATATCTAGGCGTCTGAGAAACACTAATATAATAATCTTCGGAATACTCTCTAGATCCCTCAGCTATACTGAAAGTTACAGTTGCGAATGTAGATTTAGCTCTTCCATCATTCGGCACAGTAAACTTTGTATTATTTTCGTAAATCTGTTTACTTGCAACAGCTTGGTTGACATCTATTGTTTGGTTTCCTTCCCATGCGCCATTCCGGTATGCTTGCCATTCACTGAAGACTATTGTAACCTTTTTGATTGTTACTGCAGTAGCGTCCCTGTTGTAGAAAACAAAGTATAAAGTTCCAGTTTCGCCAGCAGCATATTCTGTTTTATCTATCCATATTGTTACTCTAGCAGGTTCTTGCGCATTTGCTAAGGAAGTTATCAGAAGCATGGAGATAGCCATCATGATCAAGGCAAATATTTTTTTATTCATTTGTTCACCTAAACCTTCAATTTTATGACCTAAACTTATTTAAAACTTACCACTTGGCGCTTGCTATTCTATGCAGAATTTCGCTCATCTTCATTGCTGGCGCGTTTGACTTTATTCCTTTAGAGCTAAAATGTGTTAGAGAGGCTTGAAAGTGCTCTTTTTCTAGAGCTTCGACAACTCTTCTGATTGGGGGAACTGGCAAGGTTAGTCTATCGCATAATTTGTCAGTCACATAATACGTAATTGGAGCTTCAACCTCACTTCTTATTAAAGCTAAGATTTTCGTCGCTCTTTCTCCAATTCTAAATCTTCTTCGTTTGATTTCCTCTTGCATCAACTCGCAAAATTCTCCATTGAATATTTTTCCAAGCCATAATGGTCCAGCAACATTAAGTTTTGAGTCGCATTCACCACATTTACTGTGATGTTCTATCAGAAAAAGTCCTTTTGCAGTTTCTCTGTGGAAACAGTTGAAACAATGCAGTATGTAACCCATGTTCTTGATGCTTTCATCAGCCTTTTTTGCGCCATACTCTATGATTGCGTAGACCCTAACGTAATGATCTGTGCTGTGGCTGAAAACTACGTTTATACCTATGTCATGTTTTGCTGCTGTTGTAGCTAAACATCCTGCCAAAAGCCTGACAGCCAATTCATGGCAGTACTCAGTGCGAAGAGGTTTTCCACCATATTTGCGTACGCATGCTTTTGGATGAACCCCACATAAAGGCGCCATGTCTGTCGCTGTTAAAGCCAAGAGACCACCGTTGCGCAGAGCTCGGATGGCGGAATCTAGATATGGCACGGGGGAGCCAAAGGGGTCTACGTCTATGGCGTCAAATCTTTTGCGTGGTGCACCGTAACAGCCTAAAAGAAAATTGGCATCTTCGTTCTTCACGGTTATGCGTCTGCTTAGCTTGTTCATTTGCACGTTATGTTTTGCGAGTTGGAAGGCTTTCTTGTTGATGTCGTTGATTAGAACTTTCTGGACGCCTTTGACTTCCGTTGCAAAACGTATTCCTCTGATTCCGCAGCCAGCTAATGGCTCGCAAACACAAATTTTACGATTCACCGTTCGTTGATAGGCTTGTAAGGCTAATACTGCTAGGTCGCGGTTTAGCTCCATGACAGGGTTGTAGAAGACAGGAGCCTTTGAAGGCGCATATTCAGAAGGCGCTTTTATGAAAGCTTTAAGTTTTGGAGCTGATATTTTGACTTTGCCTTCTTCCACGATTTCTGTTGGAAAGTCTATTTGGAAGTTTTCGTTTTTCATGCTTTGGCTATTCACCTTTTTTAAAATGCTATGTTGATCTTTTCTAGGAATTTTCTGATGGGCACGTTGTATGGACATTTAGGCTCGCAACTTCCGCAACTATCGCATTCATCAGCCTTGACTTCTAAGCCACTGTACAATTTCTTAGCCCACTCTTTCAAGTCATAAATTCTGTACAAATCATAAAACCTCAGCACAGCTGGAATGTTCAGTTTCTTTGGACAAGGACTGCAGAGATTGCAGTCTCTACAATAATCTTTTCCGAGGTTCACTTTTAGCAGGTTCTTTTCTTCTCGGGTCAGTCCCTTAGGTTTTTCTCCAGCTGCAGCTGCAATTTCTACTTCCTTGATGCTCTTGAAGCCTGGGACTATTGTTGAAACGTCCTGCGCCAAAATGAATCTCAGCGCGTTGTGAACTTTTGAGGCTGCATCCACTCCAAGAAAGGCTGCGAGTTCAGGTTCATCGGAGAGAAGTGAGAGCGGCGGACTGTATCGCCAAGTTAGTATGTTGGCGACTTTCATGGCAAGAGGTTTCATAACTGCGACTCCGACATCATGTTCTTTAGCCAGCGGTAGAAGTTCTTCTATGGGCTGTCTGGTCACAACATTTAGTGGCACAAGCACCATGTCGAACTCTCCAGTTTTTATGGCTTCAACTAGAATGTTTGGTCTATGGCTTGAAATTCCTATGAAGTCTATTAGCCCTTTAGAGCGGGCTTCTTTGCATGTTTCTAATGCTCCATCAGCAGACAGTGCCTTCTGTAAGGTTTTGGAGTCGTCTATTCCATGAAGTTGAAGAATGTCAATGCGGTCTGTTTTGAGGGCTTGAAGGCTTTTCTTAACTTCTTGAAGCGCTTCTCTCTTGGTTTTAGAGCCTGTTTTGCTTGCTATCACGCATTTGTCTCTTAAATCTTCGAGGGCTGAACCAAGTTTTTCTTCGCTGTCTCCATAACCTCTTGCAGTGTCAAAATAGTTTACGCCCAGTTCAACAGCTCTTCTAACAACCTTAACGCATTCCTCAATCTTCAAGTCTGGAAGCCACATGGCTCCAAAGCCTATGACGCTGACTTCAAGGTTTGTTCTACCAAGTTTCCTTGTTTGCAAGCCTACACGACCTTGTTGAGAACAAACCATTTTAGGAATATTAGACTTCTGTTTAGAAGGAGGAAAGGATTATTGAAAAAGCGATTGTTGTTTATAACAGGCAGTCCTGGCACGGGAAAGACGACCGTTATGTTAAAGGCTGTTGAAGTTTTAAAGGCTAGAGGGTATAGTGTAGGAGGAATGGTGAGCTGCGAAGTTCGTTCTGGCGGAGCACGTCTGGGTTTTGAGATTTTAGATTTAAGCAATGGCAGAAAAGGATGGCTTGCCCGCGTGGATCAGAAGATTGGTCCGCAGGTTGGCAGATATCGAGTGAACATAGTAGACCTTGATAACATAGGTGTGGAAGCCATTATGAAGGCTGTCGACAACTTTGACGTGGTTGCAGTGGATGAGATTGGACCCATGGAATTGCATTCAGAAAAGTTTAAGGAAGCCGTTAAAAAAGCTATTGCGATAGGAAAGCTTGTTATCGGCACTGTTCATTGGAAGGCAAAAGACATGCTTATAGACGCTATAAAGGCGAGGGAAGACGCTGAAATATGCATGGTGACATACGAAAACAGGGGTAATCTACACGAAATCATCATTGAAAAAGCCATCGAGTTTCTGAAGCGTGTATAACACAAACAGTTAGCATCAAAATTCCTCAATTGGATTTTGAATAAGGATTTTCTCTTCATAAAACTGTTATTTATCTGGCGACATCAGAAAACTAGAGTGAAAATAAATTGACTCCATCAGAAGAACTCGCAAAACTGCAAAATAAAAGGGCAGAATTGGAAGAAGAATCGCGCACTTTAGAAGAGAAAGAAAAGAGCTTGGATGAAAGAGTAAAGATACTCGAAGAAAAACTGACAATTCAAGAATTGGAAAACCGCAATCAAACAATGCTAAATGCCGTGAAAGAGCTAGAATCAAAAATGGCTGATCTGGAAAAAAGATTAAAGGAACCACCGCAGGAAACAGAAACTTTCACACCAACCGAGGAACCAGCACCAGAAGCAGAGGAAGCAGCACTAGAAACTACTGAAACAGTGCATGAAGAGCCAATGGAAGAAGGCGGAGTAACAGTGACGGCAATCGAAGAACCTGAGATGACAAGGGAATTTGAGGAAGAGCAGAGAAAACAACACGAAAAAAAGAAACGCAAGCTATTCTAAATGAAGCATTTACTGAAGACATAATGCTATGCAAAAAGAGCAAATAGAAAGATGCCCGTTGCGCTAGACTGAAACTCCGATTCAAAAGGCCATTTCTCCCGCAGACTCTTCTTTTTCAGGATTAGAAAATTACAGAGGTGAGTCTCTACTTTTCTTTTTATAACCTTTAATTGCCGAGGAAAACCCTGCACTTACTAGATATGAGAAAAGCGGAAAATTTTTAGCAGAGCCAAGAAACCTAATTAGTTTAAAGGCTATGATTAAAAATGAATGACGAGAGGGCTGTCCAGATTAAAGTCATAACCGCGATAGTTCTGCTTTTGAGCATCACAATTTTGTATGTCAGCGCCAGTGAAACTGAAGTCTTGACTGTGGGACCTTATACTGAAAGAATATTAATAATCAATTTGGATGAAAACTGCCAGTTTGTTGGTTCTCTATCGATAAGTGGTGGAGATGATGACATTAACTTTTGGGTAACCAACCCTACTGGAGATACCATTGTTAATTTGAGCAGAGTAAGTCAAGAAGCAACTTTTGAATTCACAGCACAACAAACTGGAGACTACACGCTCCATTTTGACAATTCCTTTTCGTTTCAAAGTTCAAAAACAGTAACTTTGTCTTATGATGCAACCAAACCAAGCCTATTCAACAACCCCATATTCATTCTTCTGATAGCCATAATCGCCATAATAGTTATTGTGGTGGTTTTGGTTCGCTACGTAAAAAGGCAAAAACCAAAAGCTAGGCGCAAACGCAATTCTCGCCTAATAAAGCATTAAAGTGCATTAACGCTTCTTGGCATGTTGACGTTTTTTAACCATCATCCTCTCAATAAAAAATGGAGGAGGGGTTGCATTTAGTAGTTTTCGCACCAGACTTCATAGTAGCTTTTTGGATGGTCACACACTGGACACTTGTCAGGAACTTCCTTGCCTTCAAAAACGTAACCGCAATTTCTACATTTCCACATAACAGGCGAATCTTTTCGGAACACCTTGCCCTGTTTGACATTCTCCAACAACTTCCGATAGCGCCGCTCATGGTACGCTTCTACCTTGGCTACCATAAGAAAAGTCCTAGCCGCATCCGCAAAACCCTCTTCTTCTGCTACCTCAGCAAAATTAGGATATAGCGTTCCCCACTCATACTTCTCGCCTTCAGCCGCCGCCAACAAATTATCCGCCGTCGAACCGATAACGCCCGCTGGATAGGCAGCTGTAATCTCCACTATTCCGCCCTTCAGAAGCTCAAAGAATAGCTGCGCATGTTCCTTTTCATTATCGGCTGTTTCCTGAAAAATCGCAGAAATCTGCTCAAACCCCTCCTTTTTGGCAACACTAGCAAAGAAAGCATATCTGGTCCTAGCTTGCGACTCACCAGCAAACGCTGCTAACAGATTCTTTTCAGTTCTACTACCATTCAACTCCATAACATATCAAACCTCCTCAATAAACCCAAATATCACACAAAACAAGCATAAAAAACATTTTCAAAAACCTACAGCCTTTCAGAAGTTCAACCTATAAATAGATAGCCTTCTTTATTGTATTGTGAGTAATATGGCAAGACCTAATTGGAATAGATACTTCTTAGATCTGTGTGAAGCTGCTTCCAAACGTGCTACTTGCGATCGTGGAAGGAGTGGTTGTGTGATTGTCAAAGACAAACGAATCATGACTACCGGTTATGTCGGAGCTCCTTCTGGTTTGCCACATTGTGATGAAGTAGGACATGATATGCGCAAAGTATTTGATCCCAATGGTAATATAACTCAACACTGTGTGCGCACCCTTCACGCTGAACAAAATGCAATTATCCAAGCTGCTAGATTTGGCATTCCTCTTGAGGGTGCCACACTTTTCTGTAAGATGACGCCATGTAGAACTTGCGCGATGATGATAATAAATGCTGGTATCAAGCGAGTAGTTTGTGAAAAACGTTACCATGCTGATGAAGATGCAATAGAATTGTTCAAACAAGCTGGTGTCGAACTAGTTGTAGTAAACGACGAAGTTGAAAAATACGATAGGCAGTAAAGATAATCTTAGATTCTGTTATTTCATATCTCTCAAAACCAGAAAGACCATGCATCTATCTTTTCAGGTCAATTTCACCATGCATTCTTGTGAACCTATACGAAAACTCCTAAATCGGAAAAAGAAACCGATTCTATAAAAATAAAGGAGAGTTTTACTCACCACATAGCAGATAACGCATCATAATCTTCTGAAATGCACAAAACTAGAGGGGGCTATTCGTATTGGCTGATTTTTGCACCAAAAACCTAGAGAGAGTATCCAATTTAGGTGATGCAACAAGCCATAAAATTGACGTTTAGAGCATAATTGAGAAAAAAGTGTTATAGCTTTGAATTTTAAATATTCTTTCTTGGAAAAATAGAAGGCTTTACCATGCTAGTTGCTGGTGTTGATGATGCTGGACGCGGCTCTGTAATCGGTCCATTAGTTATTGCAGGCGTTCTGATGAAAGAAGAGGACTTGCCAAAGCTTACTGAACTAGGCGTCAAAGACTCAAAGCTTCTATCCCCACACAGACGCGAAATACTCGCCGCTGAAATCAAACGCATTGCCCAAAAATACACCGTAATAAAACTGTCGCCAAAAGAAATTGACAAAGTTGTCCAAACAGGCAGAAAACTTCACAGACTAAACCGTTTAGAAGCACAGACCATGGCTAAGGTCATAGAAACGCTCAAGCCAGACATAGCCTACGTTGACGCTTCAGACGTTTTAGAAGAACGTTTCAAACAACACATCTCAGAGTGCTTACCTTTCAAAGTAGAGATAATTTCTGAACATAAGGCAGATAGAACATATCCAATAGTTTCAGCAGCTTCAATCATCGCAAAAGTCGAAAGAGACAAAGAAATTGCAGAACTAACGAGTAAATACGGCGATTTAGGCTGCGGATACCCAACAGACCCAAAAACAATAAGCTTCCTCCAACAATGCCTAGAAAAACTGGGTGAATATCCAGATTTTGTAAGAAAATCTTGGAAACCAGCAAAAAAGGCTAAGAATGAAAAGAATTCACTTCAGAAAAAGCTCACTTAACGTTTGAAATCAAGTCTTCAGGAGTTCTGATCTTTGAAAACTCTTCCTTACGCATGCACAAAATATCCTTGTTCGACGGCTTTTGCCCCTCAGTTATGAGAATCGGATGTGCCTGAACAACCCTGCTAACGCTCAAAATCTCATCCACCCGCCTGTTCAGTTCCCGCTCCTTCTCATTTGCAACCCCGCCGATGATTTTCATTTTTTCCTCTGGCACCGTGATAACGAAATCGAAAGGCGCCTTATCCACCGTTTTAACGTTATAACGAGCAAATTTTCCTAGAATTTTCTGGAGAAGCTTATACTTGGCGATTACACGCCTAGCTTTTGTCAAGAAACATTTTCGGTGACTCCTTGACGCCTCAAAGACATTAACAGACTTGGCGACAGGAATCCCCAAAGTCCACACCAAATTATATGCCACTGTAACTGAGGCTTTAGCCATGCCCCGTTCATAGCCATAAAGAGTTCTTCGAGATATGCCTACCTTCTCAGCCATTTCACCCACCGACAAGCCTAGCTCTTGTCTTCTCCGCTTGATCGCCTCACCGTCAATTTCAACATAATAACCTCCTGGACCAGCCTGAATCAAAGGATGTATCTTGCGAATCACAATGTTCTCAAAAGTTTTGGGAGTGACAGCCAAAACATCGTATCTAGAGTATACTGTGTCATCTTCCAAGGGCTTCTCACGTACTTTTTGGCTCAACAGAAGTGAAACGGCTGATAAACATTCGGATATGACTTTAAGATCTAATGAGTCGCTAGAAGAAAGGTTATCAACGTCTGATTGAAACTTTACAAGAATAAGGGTTTTACTTTTCCTTGCTACGAAGTCGAAGCAGCTTGGTCTTGAGTAGCATACTTGAGAAACTGCAAAGCCAGCTTCTTTCAGTGCGGCCTCTGCGGCCTCTATACTCTCCATCTCCCTATAAGTCATCGAAGCGTCACATGAGATAACATTACGCTGTTGGATATAAACTATACTTATCTTCTAGAAGATACAATCAGCGGATTTGGGCCACTATCATGGCGTGAGCTTTATCATACGGTTCCAAATGCACGACTTCTTCTATATGGAAACCGCGATTTTCTAGAACTTTAATTTCACGTTTATAGATTTCTGAAGGTTCCTTTGTGACATCTATGCTTTGGGCTTTTACAGCAAGCATTATCCACCCAGACTTTTTGAGAAATAGCTCAGCATTGTCTGCTAGGATTTTAGCCTGTTCAGGCTGTGCAATATCACAGTAGACATCGTCAACTTTTCCACGGACAAACATCACGTATTTTTCTGGAAAGCGTGCATCATCAAGTATGGGCGACATGTTAAGTCTATAAGCACACACATTGTTGACAAGTTCTCTTATGGATCTGGAAGCAAATTCCACACAGTAAACGTGACCTTTTTCGCCGACTATGTCTGAAACGTGGCTTGCGGTTGTTCCTGAAGCTGCGCCGAGATAAAGAACTTGGTGGTCGGGCTTTATCGGAACAGTTTTTAGGTCTTTCAGAATAGCGGCTGCCAATTTGCTCCTAAAGGCGTCCCAGACACGGTATTCCACGCCTTCATGGCGTATGAGCCTTTCACCATAAACATTTCTGCCAGGTGTTAGATTTTTTGTTGCTAATCTTCTGGCTCCATCTTCAAGCGTTACTTGATATATCGCTGAAAATTGTGGGTGTGGTTTAACGTTTACCTGCACGCCTATTCTTTCTCCACTTCTTTTCGTGTTTAGGTTTCCTCTCTAGGATTGGCGGAGGCTCAACGTATTTTTCACGGATTTCCTCAATCCTTTTTTCTAAGTCAGCTTTCAGTTCCTCGCCTATGTGTCTTCCCCCGAAGGCATCTGTTCGTGCAGCTATAGCCAGTTTTCCAGCCAAAGCCCTTGCAATTTTTCCTCTCTGCCACTTTTTAGCCTCGTGCAGAAGAGTGTGTTGGAAGATTATTCCATGTTTTGGCGGTCTTGTTCCTGTTTTTAGCGAGCGGAACAGGGCTTTTTCTGCTCCTAAGACTTGGATTGTGCTTGCCGGTCGTTTGGCTAGGTTTGTTAAGCCTCCGGCGATGGCTATTAGTCGTGCTCCTAGGAGAGAGCCAACAATGGCTTTTAAGTTTGGGGCGACTTCTTCCATAGTCGTGTCTAAGTAGGTTTCCAAGTTTTGTCTTAGCTTGTATAGGCTGAGCACGTCCTTGCATAAGGCTTGAATTTGTGTTAGGTCTGTTTCTGCTAGGTCTGCACCCATGGATGTTTCAGCTATTTTTGTTATCTGCTCGGCTTTTGATTCTGGAATTTCAGCTTTTTCGAGTTCTTTAGCTGTAAAGTTGTCTC
Organism: uncultured Candidatus Bathyarchaeia archaeon; assembly: GCA_964477645.1. Classification (GTDB taxonomy): domain Archaea; phylum Thermoproteota; class Bathyarchaeia; order Bathyarchaeales; family Bathycorpusculaceae; genus CAYZEP01. The sequence continues at coordinate 11,574 of CAYZEP010000014.1, forward strand.
TACTGCCTAACTCCAAAACTAAACGTGCATAAGTTTCATTTTTATCCAATAGGCGGTCAAGCTCAGGAAAGTGTATGCCATACCATTCTCTTATGCGCCCCATGAACAAGTTTATGGCTCTATCCAAATCGTCAAGCGTTTGAATGGCTTGGGCAACGATTAAGTCTCTTTTTTCAACAGCTCCTTTAACCCGTAGTTTAGCAACTTCCATAATAACATTATGCGTCCATAGGCTAAACTCGTCAACATTCTTAACAAAGCCTGTCTCAACAGCAAACCTTTCCATGCTGGAACGAAGCATTTCACCAGTCTCAGAAGGCTTAGAAACCTCAACTGCAACGTCCAGCTTTTCTTTTGTTTCTTTTGCGAGGTTTGCAGTCTCAAAAACAAAGCTGTCATAGTCTTTTTTCTTAAGAAGTTTAATTAAGTCAGCAATTTCATCAACAATTTTTCCAGACTCAACTTTCATGATGACTTTAGCTGCATCTTGCGGTTTTTTAGGAAACAACACCTTCTCAATCAGCTTGTTTTCTTCGTTAAAAGCCAGCATCCCAAACGAGCATTCGATTATTGTCGCCCTCATCACCTTACGCCTCAACTTAACTACTATTGCTAATCTTTATCTTAATAAATAGTTGTTGCAGCAAATCGATAAGAGAAAATTCGGGCACTTGATTTATTTCTTGACGCGGCGAATTTCAAATACGACTGGGTTTTCATAGTATGGGCATGCATTGCATATTACATCTTTGTCTTCCGCCCATGGAAACTCCACGCCATATCGCATGGCGTAAACTTTTGGAAGCAGAACCATCAGCGCACTGTAGCATATGTTGCCCTTCACTGATTTGCCGTCAAAAATTATTTTGTCTCCGACTTTGTGTCCAAAATTACATTTTCCTTTCTGGCTTTTCACGGTAACTTCAACAACAGACATATGAAATCCTCCATAGGAGCCTATATGAATAGGATGTAGAGAATAAGGTTTGCGTAAACTCTATTGAATAATCTAATTTTACAAAAGTTTAAGTGCTCAAAATCAGATACTATAAAACAGCGGCGCAAGGGGAGATTATGAACAATCTTAAAAATTTAGTAGAGAAGCTCAAAACGCTGGAAACTGAACGGAAAAATCTTTTGCTCGAAATTGAAGAGCTTAAAAAGATGGCTGATTCCAAGACTAAGGCTTTGGAAAGTGAAATAAGCATGCTAAGGGAAGAAGTGAAATCGCTGAGAATACTTCTCGGCGCTGAAGAAACAGAGCCAGCGTTTGAAAAGAAAAAGAAAAAATGACAGAAGAATAAGACTAAAAGTACGATAGCACTTCATTTAGACTCTTTATTGCTTCGACATCCGCGAAGGCTTTTTCGTTTCGGTTAATGAGTAAAGGTTTTAATCCAGCCTTCTTAGCGCCTTCATAATCGTGTTTTACAGAGTCGCCCACAAATATTGTTTCCTCTGGGCGCACATTGAGTCTGTTAACGGCGTAGAGGAATATTTCGCCATCTGGTTTCGCCTTGTTGCAAGCATCAACTCCAACGACAACATCAAAATAATCAGCTAAATCAACCTTCTCAAGGATATTTTTGAAGTCCCTTTCAAACGCGTTTGTCACTATTCCCATCTTTATTTCCTTAATTCTTAGCTGAGTAAGGGTTTCTAACACATCTGGGTAAACTTCTAAACCAGAGTATTCCCACCACAACTCATCGATCTTTCTCGCCAAAAACTCTTTACGCGATTGTATGCCAAGTCTTTCCAAAATCTTCAGATTCCACTTAACCCAAAAAGCCTGTCCAAACCTAACCATTTCTTCAACGTCAAACTCTTTCTGATTTGCACTGTGAGCCTCAGCAATTTTGTCTGAAGAAACCTTAACTTCATGTGCCTCGAGAATTCTTCTGAAAATTTTGGGAACATCCAAAGTTTTTATTAATGTTCCTCCAAGATCGAAGAGTACAGCCTTAAACCTGCCATTAGAAGACATTGCCACACCTGAAGAACTAAGCTTTATCTTGTTAAAGTGATAACCTTTACTGAAAACTGTTCGTGGTGAAAAAATCTTTGAACAGCAGCCGATTAAGCGTCAATCTTGCTGGTTTGAAGCTTGCCAATCCGACGATGTTGGCTTCTGGGATTCTAGGTTATTCTGCAGAGACTCTAGAAAACATTGTTAAGGGCGGAGCTGGCGCCGTGGTTACAAAATCTGTTGGATTAAAGCCGCGAGCTGGCTATGCAAACCCAACTGTTGTTCAGGTTAGCTGTGGCTTAATCAACGCCATGGGGCTTCCAAACCCTGGAATAGACGAGTTTGTCAATGAAATTCGAGCAGCAAAAGCTGTTTTAAACGTTCCGTTAATCGTGAGCGTTTATGGTTTCGCAGAAGAGGAATATGCAATAGTAGCCAAAAAAGCTGTGGATGCTGGTGCCGATGCTGTGGAGCTTAATGTTTCATGTCCTCATGTTAAGGAGACAGGCTCGGAAATTGGACAAAACCAAGAGATTTTGTCGAAAGTTGTTAGGAAAGTTAAGGCTTCAGTTAAAAAGCCTGTGTTTGTTAAGTTGTCTCCAAACGTTACTAGCATGGCTGACGTTGCTGAAGCTGCGACTAAATCTGGTGCAGATGCTTTAACAGTCATAAACACGGTTAGAGCCATGGCAATAGACGCTGAAACAGCCATGCCCATACTAAGCAACAAGGTCGGCGGACTTTCAGGTTCAGCCATAAAGCCCATAGCAGTTCGATGCGTTTACGAAGTTTATGAGCAGGTTAAAGTGCCAATAATAGGGTGCGGTGGCATAACAAACTGGCGTGATGCAGTAGAATTTCTTCTTGCTGGGGCTTCAGCAGTTCAGATAGGCACTGCAGTAGCCCTAAAAGGTTCGAGCGTGTTTAAGGCTGTTTCACGTGGAATAGAAGCGTATTTGAGAAAGAACCGTTTCAAGAGTGTGAATGAAATTGTCGGACTATCGCATCGCAGCTAACCAGATAAGAACCACGCGTATTCTGAACATAAAAACCGAAAGCCCAACAGTGAAAACATTCACCTTTAAAGACAGAGAATGCTCAAGGGCTAAGTCTGGGCAGTTCCTAATGCTTTGGATTCCAGGAGTGGACGAAATCCCATTGAGCATATTAAATGCTGGAGAAGATGGCATGGTTGCGGTGGCTGTCAAAAAAGTGGGTGAAGCGACACAAGCGTTACATAACAAAAAAGTTGGTGAAATCATAGGCATACGCGGACCTTTCGGCAACAGCTTCACCGTGAAAGAAGGCAAGATATTAATGGTCGGTGGTGGAACAGGCATAGCCCCACTATTGTTCTTAACCAAGCAATCAGTATCAAGAGTGAAAAAGTTGGTTTTCGTGATAGGTGCAAAAACAAGAGAAGAACTACTATTCATAGACGAACTGGAAGAGCTGTGCAGTAGAAAGAATGTTGTCGCGACAACCGAGGATGGCAGTTATGGAGTCAAATGTTTAGCCACAACGCCATTAGAGACGCTTTTGACTAAAGAAAAGTTCGACATGATCTACACTTGTGGACCTGAGCAAATGATGCTGAGGATTCTTGACTTAGCTCAAGAACATAGAATAGCTCTGGAAGCAAGTCTAGAACGTTTAATGCGGTGTGCAATAGGCTTGTGCGGAAGCTGCATTATAGGCAGATATCGCGTTTGCAGAGACGGCCCAGTATTCACAGCAGAACAATTAAAAGAAGCTAGAAATGAATTTGGAATTTCAAAACGCGACTTTAGCGGGAAGAAAATGCGATTTGAATAAGATTTCCACAAGTGTTAAAAATTGTTCGCGTGTTATGACTTTATGATGCAAAATGAACGTAAAATTCGCGTTGGGAATAGCGTTCGTGTTGCTTCTAATTGGAATGATAATGGTGACGTCTCACATTCAACCAGTTAAAGCCCCTGATGGACTAGAGAAAATCTACATTAGGTCGGATGGAAGCATTGATCCGCCAGATGCGCCGATTTCAACTGGTGATTATGTGACTTACTTTTTACTTGAAAACATCAATAAATCCATTGTTGTAGAAAGAGACAATATTGTATTTAATGGCAGAGGCTTAACCGTTTCTGGTCCGGAAGAGACTAGCAGCATTGGAATAAACATTACTGGCAGATACAATGTGACAATCAAGAATACGAACATTGAAAAATTTGACATGGGCATATACGCAGTTTACTCAAGCTACATCACACTTACAGGAAATAACGCCTCAAACAATAAACTGTATTATTGGATAGAGTTTGAGATTTATTGGACTGGAACTGGAATTTCAGTTTCCCGCTCAAACGAAACCGTTGTTTACAACAACACCGTGACGAATGACATATTTGGAATCAACATATATCAATGTAATAACACGAGCATCGTCAGTAACAACGCTTCTCATAATAATCAACATGAAACTTCCACATATTATGGTACAGGAATTTACATTTCGGACTCGAAAAATATCACAGTAACGGAAAATGTGGTTTCAAACAATGGTGTAATGGGAATAAGTCTAGGCTCAGCTGTTAACAGTACCATCCGTAACAACACAATTACTGGACATGCTTTTGGAACGTACAGTTATGGTCTTTATGTAAGCTGGTCTCGTGATAACACAATTAGTGAGAATTCGATTTTTTCAAATCTTTACGGCGTTTATGTCCGCTATTACTCTCAGAACCAAACTATCATGAACAACAATGTTTCCCTTAACACTTGGGGAGTTTACTTCGATAACTCTCCAACTAACACGATCATTGGCAATACTCTTTTCAAGAATGTTGATGGGATCACGTTTGAAAACAATGCAAGTTACAATGAAATCCTCTACAACACTATTTCAAACACCACTTCATTTGGAATTTATATTAGGAGTAGTTCCCGCAACAACCTAGTTCTGGGAAATAACGTTCGTAACGGCACCAGAGGAATTCGATTCACTGAGTCAAACAATAACACTATCTTCGGAAACACCATTTCATCAAGTACATCAGAAGGCTTAATCATATACTATTACTCTTCTTTCAACGAAGTTATAAACAACAACATCAGTTCAAACCCCACGGGAATAATAATCACTTACGATTGTTATTACACCAAGATTTTCCACAACAACTTCATCGGAAACACGGAACATGTTTACACTGACGTGAACAGTACATGGGACAACGGCTACCCTTGTGGCGGAAACTATTGGAGCAACTACACTGGAATTGATCTTTCCAATGGTCCTTTACAAAATGAGACTGGAAGCGACGGAATAGGCGACACATCACACAGCGTCAATGAGAATAATACAGATCTCTATCCATTTATGGCGCCAATAAACACTTTTGACGCTGCAACCTGGGATGGCTTAATGTGTCATGTTGACATAAGTAGCAATTCTACAGTTTCAAACTTCAACATAAGCACAACAGAGAAGACAATAAGCTTCAACGTTGCAGGCGAAACAGGCTCAGGCTTCTGCAGAATCATAATTCCAAACATTATCGCTCAAACATTATGGTCGGGTAACTATTCCGTACTCGTCAATGAGTCACCGGCAACGTTCAAAAACTGGACAGACACAGAAAACACATACATCTACTTCACATATACACATTCAGAACACGAAGTGATAATAATACCAGAGTTTCCATCAGCCATGCTTCTGCCTTTACTAATGCTCTTCACGATGTTCGCCATAATCCTCACAAAGAAAAACCTGAACAAAAAACTCTAACCAAGACTACCTTTTTCTTTTCCAAATTAATAGCACGTCACCATAAATTCATTCGGCTTAATTGAAGACTGAAAAACCTAGGGGGATAGGTCCGTATTGGTTGTTTAGCCAACCAAACAAACATGTAAAACCTGCAACATTCCGATTGAGTCACATAGTAACCATTAATTCAAAAAGGTTATTTCAACCAGAAGTGGCGAAATCTCCCCAACCCCTTTTTTCTGATTCTTCAATCAAAGGGGTGTCAAATGAATGCAGAGAGGGTCGTTACCTAATACTAAATGTAACCGCGAGCGTGCTTAGACTCATTGGTGAGATTATCAAGACAAGTTATTTAGGAAGCAATAATGCTAATAAGTATGTGAGCGTTGCGACTATTCCTATAACGATAATGACTTTTCCATGAGATTTTTCCTCAATTGATTCTTTGCCACGTAAGTCTAACCCCATAATTATGCCAATAAATCCACCCAATGCCGCAAACACATAACCTACGATGACATACTTTTTTGCAACATTTGGAGGTCGATAACCGTAGCTAGTAGTTCCTAGTCCTAAGAACAGAATTACAAAGCCTATGCTCAAGGTCCAAAGGGGCAGAATAGATTGGTAGTCACCATACACAAAATGAGCTGCAACTGTTTTGGGTTCCAAGCTGAGAGAGTTGTCCCAAACAAAATATATTTTGGTATTCATGGGTGGTGTCCAGTCAATATCAGCTTTAGAAATGCTGACGCGACTGGGCGCTGTATAATAATAAAAGTTTTGGCTAGCATTCATTTTCTGATATTCTGTCTCATTCATGACCCAGAAATCTACAGCTGGACTTGAGCCGCCTGCAACGGTAAAGTCAATGTGTAATGTTTTGGGCAAAATAAAAGTCACATAGTAGTAATAATGCATTTCAACAGGAACCACAAAAGCCTCGTCTATTAATGTCTCCGAGCTTGGAGCCACAGGAAAGGATAGGATACACATCAAAATGCCAAAAACAATCAAGCATGAGCCAGCAATGATAACTATTCGATTCATAAACTTCACCTTTTTCCAGAATTACATATCTTACTTAAAATATTTTGCGTTATTCAACTGACGTTCAGAAAGGCTACGCATTATTTTTCTTGTTGGTCTAGACGGATTTTGCAGTAAAGTACGTGTTCAATAGTATTTGGAGTAAGGTCGAATCGTTTCTTCCAGCTTTTCAAGTTCTTTATTCGAAAAGGTCGTGTCTGAATAGTGACTCTTGATAAGATCGCAGAGCTCATCGGGCTTGAGGACAAACACTGTTGGATTGTCTATGCGGAGTATGGCTTCTTGGTTGGTGAAGACGACCACACAATTCACATAAAAATTCATAGCAAGCTTGTCTTGGATGAAACTCCTAAGGAAGATTGCATATCTTTTAGCCTGTTTGCTCGGGCAGCCAATTTTGCCCAAGTATGGCGTACCATGTTGACCAATCTTACGCTGTGTCCAAAAATCTCCATTACACGAGATGAACCCGTTATTGTTCTTCGTTTCTATCACAAAAACACCATTAGGTCCTAAAACAAGGTGATCGATGTTCCCCCTCATATTAGGCAAGACAACATCGTGAATGATGCGGTAAGGATGACTAAGTAGGCTTAGATGTTTTGCCACTGTTTCTTCTCCTTCTGCTCCTATACTCCAAGTACCTCCTCCGCTAAAGAAGGCTGACGCTGCAACAATAAGGAACATAAGTGCAATGTAATAAAAAAGAGGAGAAGTCGTTGCCATGCCCAGGAAAAACAATAGCAAGGCTGTGATAGCAAAAATCATGGCAACAGTTTGAGCGGTTCTCCGTATTGCATTTGCTTTTCTTCTCGATTCAAACATGGATGCTTATCTCTGTTGTCTTGATTCACGATGACACACTTAAAAAATTTTTTCACTGAAAACTCTTTTGCAAGTTATAAACGGTACATGTGTAATCACTGATTCAAAAAGGTTATATGTGGCTGGTGCTATTTTGGTGTATTTGCGGGTGCAATGTGATGAAAGGTGACCGCCAAATTCAAAACTAATACTGATTTAAGCCTTAGAATAGATTATCGCCCGCTTGAACTTGAAAAAGAAATCCGAGAATTCTGGAACAAAAACCAAATACAAAAGAATTTAGTGGAACTCAAAGAGAAAAACAACAACGGCATTTTAGGATTCGTTGAGGGACCACCAACACTGAATGGCATACCACACGTCGGCCATGCCAGAGGCCGAGTGATGAAGGACCTTCGCTACAGATGGAAAACCATGCAAGGCTATTACGTGCCATTCTGGGCTGGATGGGACTGCCAAGGCTTGCCAGTGGAGCTTGAAGTTGAAAAAGCCTTAGGCGTAAAAAACAAGCGGGAACTCCTTGAAAGAGTGGGCGAAGAAAACTTCATAGAAGAATGTAAGAAGGCTATCATGAAGTATCATCGAGAATGGGTCGAAGCAGATAGAAAACTCGGAGTCTTCATAGATCAGGATAAAGCTTACTGGACCTATTACGACGATTACATCGAAAGAGAATGGCAATACCTAAAACGCGCTTGGGAACAGGACTTGCTGGAGGAGGGATATTATGTTGTTGCCTACTGTCCAGGATGCCAAACAAGCCTAAGCAGCGCAGAGGTAGGCTACGAAGACGCATACAGGGAAGTTGAAGACCCATCCCTATACTTCAAATTCAAAGTAGCCAATAGCCAAGATGAGTATTTCCTCGTGTGGACAACCATGCCCTTCACGCTCATCACAGACACATTGCTAGCTGTTCATCCAGAAGCAGAGTATGCACGGGTCAAAGTCCAAAACGAAAAGTGGATACTCGTCAAGCAACGTGTCGAACCAGTCATGCAAGAACTCGGCATAGAAAAATACGAAATAACAGAAACCCTGACTGGAAAAAACCTCGAAGGCACAAGATACGACTATCCCTTTAAAGACATAATACCAAAACAGGCCGAACTAGAAAAGAAACACCCACTCGTACACACAGTCGTCTGCGAAGACTTCGTGGACGTGAACACAGCCACAGGAGTCGTGCACCAATCCCCAGGAAACGGTGAAGAAGACTTCTTCGCCGCACAAAAGCGGGAAGTTCCAATATTCGCTCCATTTGACGACGAGGTAAAATTCACGGAAGAAGCAGGAGTTTTCAAAGGCGTATTCGCCAGAGACACTGACACCATGGTCGTTGAAGAACTCCGCAAAAGAGGCTTGCTTGTAGAAGTCAAAATCATAAGACATGAGTATCCTACATGTTGGCGCTCGCATCACAAACTGGTCTGGCTTGCAAGGAAAGAATACTTCCTACGAACAGACAGGATAAATGAGAAGGTTGTAAAGGCAGCAGAAAAGGTGAATTACTTCTACGAAGCTCCCAAAAACCGTTTTCTCTCCTTTCTGAGAGAAGGCAAGCCATGGTGCGTATCCAGAGAACGCATATGGGGAGCACCATTACCAATCTGGAAGTGCGAAAAATGCGGGGCAAAAACGTTTGTGGCAAGCAAAAAAGAGCTCATTGAAAAAGCAATAGAGAAGCCTCAGGGAAAGTTTGAACTTCATAAGCCGTGGGTTGACCGTATACATTTCAAATGTGAGAAATGCGGAGGCGTAATGTACCGAGAAGACTACGTGTTAGACACGTGGCACAACAGTGGAGCATCACCATACGCTAGATTCTCCGATGAAGAATTCTCCAGATATGTGCCCGTGGACTTTCTAACGGAAGCCATGGACCAAACACGCGGGTGGGCAAACACGCTTCTGCTAGAGCATGTAATACTGAGTGGCAAGGCAGAGGCGCCGTACAAGGCGTTTCTCTTCCAAGGCTTAACCCAAGACGCCAAAAGCAGAAAAATGAGTAAAAGCCTCGGAAACGTTATAGAAGCCAACGCAACGCTGGAAAAACACTCGGCGGATGTGTTCAGGTTTTACGTGCTGCGGAAGTGCTCGCCCATAGATGCCAACGACTTTGACACCCAAGAGTTAAGCCGCCGCCCCTACCAAGTTCTCTCCACGCTGTATCACTTAAGCAGATTTTTCGTGCAAAATGCTGAATTCGACAACTTCGACCCTCAAACGCATAGTCTTAAATGGGCAAGACAGAAGAATCAGCTTAGGAATCCAGACCGTTGGTTACTTTCTAAACTGCAGGAAACAATAGAGGAGTACACGGTTAGGCTAGGAAAATGTGAATTCAACTTCGCTCTGGCAATTTTAGAAGATTTCGTCATTGAAGTTGTAAGCAGACTTTACGTGCCTATGGTTCGGAAAGAGCTTTGGACAGACGACCCAGAAACCCTTGACAGAAGATTAGCAATATACGCAACCTTATGGCATGTTCTAAAAACTAGTACACTTCTCTTCAACCCAGTTACACCATACCTAAGCGAGGCGTTATACCAAAAAGTTTACAGAAAACTCAATCCAACGCTGCTGGAATCAGTAAACTTTGAAAGCTGGCCAAAACCTGAAGAGAAAATGCGAAACAAAACATTAGAAGAAGACTTTCAAACGTTGTTCAAGTGCGTTTCACTGGTTTACTCCGCTAGACAATCAGCCAAGCTAAAAAGAAGATGGCCGCTCAGTAAGACTGTTGTTGTGGCTTCAGAAAAGGTTTGCAAGACTTTAAAGAACGTTGAAGAACTGTTCCTCGAACTTGCAAATGTTAAAACTGCAGAATACCTCCAAGAAGCCCCAGAATACACTTCGACAGAGGGATGGGTTTCCGCCTCTGAGGACAACACACAAGTCTTTTTGGATGTTCACCGCGACGAAGGATTGCTCGGCGAAGGCTTAATGCGAGACCTAGCCCGCAGAGTCCAATCATTGAGAAAAGAACTTGGTTACATGCCAACTGACGTTTTAGAGGCTGTTCACATAGCTGAGCTTGAAGATGAAAGCATTAGATTACTGAAGCCTTACTTGAAAGAGATGGAAGAACTTGTCCGCACCAAAAACGTCTGCCTACATGAGAGAAGCGAAGAAGTTGAAGCAAAGTGGCATGAATATCAATTGGACGATAAGAAAATCCGCATCGCAATTTCTTAGCCAGTTCTTCAGCATAAAACATTACCATTTTGAAGTGAGAGAACGTTCGAAGACATAGAGGAAATTCAAAATAAGCCAAATCTCTGTTTTTGACAAAATATAAAAGGTGAAGAAACATAAACTAGGATGTTTTGCGGAGAAATGTGCTGATGGAGAGGAGGTGAAACTTTGTCTAAGGTGGTTTGTCCAAATTGTGGAACTGAAATGAAAGTGAATAAGCACGGCGCATATGTATGTCCAAATTGTAAAGGAGTTTTCCTGCTGAAGGATTTGCATAAGAGCATTTTTGGGATAACATGACTATGATTAAGAAGGTGAGCTGACTACGAACGATTTATTCAATAAGAAAATGACTCTTGTTACAATGGATAAAGGTAAAGAGAAGGAAGGTGTTGAGTCGTGAAGGAAGTTGAGTTGAAGCTGATTTCTGAACTTATGAAGAATAGTCGAAGAAGCGACAGAGAATTGGCAAAAACAATTGGAACCTCTCAACCTAGAGTCACCAGAATTAGGAATAAACTTGAGAAAGAAGGAATAATCAAAGAATACACGGCTTTGCCAGACTTTTTAAAACTGGGATATAAAATAATGGCTTTGACTTTCGTTAAACTTCACAAGTTGCTACAAGCCGAAGAAGTTGAGAAAGCCCGAGTGGTTGCTCAAGAAAGTTTGAAAAAAAGCTCTTTCGAAGTCATCATGCTTGAAAGAGGACTTGGCTTGGGGTATGATGGAGTATTGATTTCATATCATAAAGACTACGCAGACCATCTAAACCTAATCAATCGACTGAAACAATTCGACTTTCTCGAAGTGCACAAAATCGATAGTTTCCTGATAAACCTTAATGACAATATTCACTATCGCCCATTGACTTTCTCTATCTTAGCACATAATGTGACAAAGTTTAAAGAAAAGAGGGAATAGTCATGAGTGAAAGCCAGAAAAAACGACTAAGTGATTATGATAAGACAGAAAAAACGCTCCGAAAACTGTTCATGCATAAGAATCTTGATATTTGGGATATGAGGGTTGAATTGGGGAATTTATGGGACAGTTCTGGAGAAACATCTCTTAATTTGCAACATCTGAAGACAGGCGGAATTCTGCAATCTCTTCCGCCAAAGCCAAAACCTATGATAAAAATGCTTGTCTATCTGGGCCTTGTAGAGAGTTTGGGCACGACGTTCATTGACATGGCTTTAATGCTGTTAATCGCAAATGGAAAAGAAATGCATACACGTGGGCCATATATTAAACATGTTACATCTCTCAAAGAACTCCGAAAACTTGACTTAGCTTACAAATTGCATTTTCTAAAAAGCTACGAACTTCCGTTATTCCAGAAGATAGTTAATCGTGAACTTAGAAACGACATAGCTCATCTTGAATTTAAGATCGAAGATAATGGAGCGATTCGAAACTCTAAAGGCTCTTTAGTTGACATCAACAAAATCATCCAGAGGTTTTGGAAAACAATTCTGGACATCCAAACCATCTTTGATAATATTGGATTCACGCGTTGGTTAGCGTCAGAAAAAAAGTGTTGAGTCATAATGATTGATGCGATTTTGGTTTATAGTCCTGAAAAAGAGTTACAAGTTCTTACAGCTCTTGCAAGAATTGGAGACAAGCTAGATTGGAAACCTGCGATAATATTATCGGCTACATACTTAGAGAAATTCGGATTTGAAAAATTGCAGAGATTTTTTAAGCAAAATAAAATGAAACAAGATAAGAAGTTAGAGGATTTGCGGCTACATGGTGTAGCAAACTGTCTCTTAAAATATGAACTTATAAATCAAGAAAGCTTCGACGTTATAGATAAAATAAGAAAAGAAAGAAATGCAATAGTCCACCAGAAGAAAAGGCTTCCAGTATATGTAGGAAGCCAAGCAAACGAAAAGTATGAGCTAATGATTAGAAAAGCGATTAAAATCATTGAGGATTTAAAGGAGGAATGAGCCATGAGTGAAAAAGAGGAGAAGAGTAAGCATGATAGCTGCGTTGACAAGTTGGCCTCTTTATTTGAGAAGCAAGGTTACAAGGTAATAACTGAAGGTAAGATTCCAAAGCGTAGACGAAAAGAGTGGAGAGAACCCGACATATTTGTATTAAAAGGCTTGACTCTGGAGAAAATTGTTGAAGTCACTATAACAGATTCCTATGAAGGTAGTCAACCAAATTCAGTGCTGAACAAATGCAAGAAAATAAAAGAATACTACAACCCACCAGAAATTATTGTATTTGAACCCACTCGTTACACTGATAAACACTATCCCAGAACCCTGAAACAATTTCGTTCCTATCGTAACCACCATCAACATCTACATAAAAAGTGGAAAAAGCAAGGATTGAATGTCATCTTTTGGAATGAAGATGATCTTAGCGAGAAAGAACAGAAAAGGGAAGGTGTTGAGTCATGAGTGAAAACAAAAATGATAAGAAAAAGCAAAAATCTCTAAACGATACTGACAAGCAAATTCTTATCGAGTTTTATAAAGTTCAATGGGACATTATTCATGCCTTAGACAATTTAGATTGGAGAATAGCATTAATATTTATTCCACTAATAGGTGCTGCCTCCTTCATTTTCGGAGTGGTTTTAGAGCTCAACCCGAAGGAATTAAGCATTTACATAGAGGCTATCAAAATCATTTCTTTAGTTAGCTATCTAATTTGCGTATATGGGCTTTGGACAGTAGTAAAAGGACAAGCCCACGTAATGCAAAAGTTCAAAACTTTAGACAAGATAGAAGAGGAATTGGGATTCGATAGATATGTGTTAAAACGTCCAGACAAGTATAGACTTAAACGATTCTGGCAAGTAATTGTATGTAGAAGACTTGTATTGTTCTTTGTTTATTTGTTTCTTGGATTTCTGTCTTACTCTATGATTATTATTCCAGTAAATGAGTGGAGTTTTAGCAGTTTGCCTAAACTAGATGTGTTATGGCCTGCAGTTGTTACGCCGATATTTATGGTAGGAGTGCAATTGAGGGATCACAAATTGCACATTAAAGAGTGGGAAAGAAAACAAAAAGAAGAGAAGGCTTAAGTCATGAGTGAAGAGAAGAAAAGAATGATATGTGAAAAAGTTTTGGAGTTGGCAAAAAAAGGAGTTGGGACTAAACCCAATAGGCGTAGTGCTTTTTGTTTTTCAAAAAGAGCCTGAAGAAAAGTGTTCAATTGCGGCCACAGGTAAATTGGCGTTGCAACCTATCCTAGATTTTGCTCTTAGACATACTCCCTAGTATTTTAACAAAAAAAGAAAAAAGAGATGAGAAAAAAATGAGAAATGAACGCAACATTAAGCTATGGAAAAATAACACGTGTAATCATATTAAAAATACACGTGTAACTTCCAAAAGAAAAGAACGAAGAATCACGGTTTCTGTAACACTAAAGCCTTCAATTTTGACAGAAGCCAGAAACCACAACCTAAACATAAGCAGAATAACCGAACAAGCTCTCCAAAGCATCCTCGAATACATTCAACCACAAAACACAAACGAAAGCTCTAAATCTCTTAATGCATGTTGTCTTCCGAGAGAAAATGCTTGGGCCGGTAGTTCAGTCTGGTATGAACGCCTGATTCGCAATCAGGAGGTCGCGGGCTCAAATCCCGCCCGGTCCACACAACTTTTAAGCAGTAAACTTTTAACCTCTAAACACAGATTCTACAGAGGTGAATTATGTGCTGTTCATAACTTTGTTTTCGCCTAGAGGAAAGGGTGTGGACGCTGTGAAATATTTGAAGAGTCTAAAGGAAAAGGAGAATGTCAGAATTCGAGACGTGTTCTTCACTTTCGGTCGCTATGATGGAGTAATTATCTTTGAAGCTCCTAATGAAAAAGAAGCCATGAAATTTGTTATGGAAACAGGCTTTTCAACACAGTACACCGTGGAAACTCTAGTCGCTGTGCCAGCGAAAGAACTGTAAACGAAAGACAGCTTCAATTATGCGTTTAGGAGGTAGAATCAGTAAACTAGTCCTCCGCTTAGATGTGTATGTTGGAATGTAGGCATATAGAGGTTATAAGGCAAATTATGGACTTCTACGTGAATATTTTGAGCTAGAATAGCATAGAAGAAGATTCCACAAAATTCAAAAGCAATGTGAACACAATTATAATATGCCGAAAATTGGAGAGAGGAAAGATGAACAAGAAAATTCTATCTATCTCAATAGTTCTGATTTTGATGGTCAGTGTCTTTAGCTTAGCATTTGCTCCCACAGCAAGCAGTAGCCCTACGATTCAAGACAGTGAACCAATTGATGTCGGACCGAGACTGAGGAAAAGCACTGCTTCAGTGGACATAGGTGAGCCCTTAACTGAGCCAGGACATCACTCGTACTATAACGTTGGCGATAAATTGAGATGGTTCGTTTATGACGACTATTACGGGTCTCTATACCTTAGAAATTATACGTTGAGAGCAATAGGGACACTCGCTGAGGTATGGGTTGCAGATGACACTTCCTATTTTAGGGGTATGTCGTTCCCGGCAACGACTCCTCCAAAGCCCAATCCTACAAACCCACCTATAATAACTGACGACGAAATCACATACATACTCAACGAGTTCGAGACCAACATTTACCCAACTGACACAGCGTATTATGGAATGCCAGACTTCCATGATGGAAGCTATGACGCTTGGGGCACTGGATGGTGGTTTGAAGAAACTGGTAGAACCGTCATACTGATATCGAACGTTCGAGATGAACACTACTGGACAGACTATCCGTATTACATTGCCGGCTTCTACTGGGGAACATACGAGTATTACTTTGACAGAAACATCATCAGCATCGACTGCTATGACTGGGAACACAGATTAGGACCAGAAAACACAGAATGGCTTCCAGGCGAATACGTTACGCGTCCCTACTTATATGATGGCGTGTTTGCACACGAATTCCAGCACCTTATACATGCAGACTATAACCCTGGAGATGACACTTTCATGAATGAAGCTTGTTCCATGTTCGCAGAGATACTCTGCGGCTACGGTGCAGATTGGAGCGCGATAAACAGCTTTTTGTACACTCCCGACAACTCCCTCACACTATGGGGTGATCAAGGCGATATCAACATATTAGCCGACTACGGAGCTGCGCAGCTTTGGGCAACCTATCTAAACGACCACTATGGAGAAGAGTTCCTCGGCTACTTCGTGCAGGCAGGAATTGGAGGCATCGACGGAATCAACGCTGCGCTGGAATATTTTGGCTATGAGGAAAGATTCGATGATGTCTATCATGATTGGAGGTTAGCAAACCTGATTCGCTCAGACTTTCCAGGCTGCGGTAAATACAACTACGAGACATTTGACTTGAGAGAGGCTGACCCCATATTCACACATCCGATTAGTGGGCTGCCCGTTCCATGGACAAAAGGAACAGACTTCGGAACAACAATAACCATTTTGGGTCGTGACACTGGAGTGTCAATGGTTGGACCATACGGCTCAGATTACATTGCGTTTAAAAACTGGAAGAAGTTTGGCTTAATATCCTTTGACGGCGATGACGTTGCAACCCCAACCTATGAGTGGATGTATCTTGCTGACGAAGGTATGTGGTACTCAGGAGCGCATAACCGAATGGACGTCTTGCTGGGCGGTTCAGCTTACGTTGACTCAGCAGACCCAACGTTGGAAATGACCACTTACTGGGACATAGAGGATTATTGGGACTTCGGGTTCGTGCAAGTATCTACAGACGGAGGAAAAACTTGGGTCTCTCTTGAAAACGAATACACAACATATGACCATGATCCAGACGCAATGGGAGCCATAGTTGCTAACCTTCCAGGGCTTACAAGCTGGAGCGGATACATCACTGAGGACGGTTGGGTTACAATGGAATTCGACCTTTCAGCTTACGCTGGACAAACTGTGCTTATTGGCTTCCGCTACATGACTGACGCGGCAGTGCTATACGAAGGCTGGTACATAAGCAGTGCAAGCGTAAGCAGCACACCGCTAGAACTGGCACCAATCTATCCAGAGGCAGACTTCCAAGTCACAGTCGTCTACGCATTCGAAATCGATGGCTGCACAATTTATATGCCACTGGACATGTGGCTCAAAGACGAAACAGAAACAGGTCTAGCAGCTGCATTTGCAAAAGGACCAATCTACGTTATATTAGTTGTCAGCCCAATACAGCATCAAGGCTTCGTCGACTACTCCTTCAAAGCAACCACACTTAAAATACCCATTTGTATGGGTCGAATGCATAAATAAGACCACAACAACAAAACGTCAATTCCTCTTTTTCTTTGTTCAAAATTAAGCTAATTCTTAAGAAGTTATGTTTCAGCTCTTATATATTGCTACACTTTCAAGAAAGGTTCAGCGTACCCGAAAATATTCAAATCGTAAACGTGAAGCAGTCATTACAAATACACGAACTAAGCCTGTTTTATGTTCATGAGGGAAATGGTGGAGGAGAAAGGAGAATAGGAAACGGAGACACTCTACATTTCCCCCACACATCTAATAATATCTTTGCAATATCCAACATTTAATTCTGTCTATGATTAAACTGATTTTCGAGCATCACCAGCGTTTAACTAACTCAATTCTTTCAGAATTAAGAATCCCTCTCCCAACTTTTCCGCTCATTGATGAACACCCAAAATAGCCTATCATAAAACGAGAGATATCGAATTTTGAGAAAAATTATGATAGACCTCAGTTAACCTTTTGCAAATAATCTTCTTTCAAAAAGTCTTGAAGTTTAAAATCGAGAATTAGAAACTGTAATCATTAGTCTTTGTCGTGCTCGCTGATTCATAATCTATAAGTCAAACCACTAACTCTCCAGATAAACGATATCGCATGAAAACCTACGTGGATATTCTAGTGGAGATTCCATGCTTCAAATGCTTGTTTTGGAACCAAATAAGAGAGAGCCATTTACATTGCAATCCCAACGAATGCCAAGAGTTAACAGAATGGCTTCTCAAACAAGTTGAAAACTACAAGCAAACTGAAGAGAGCTTAACCTCTCTTTTGGCAAGTCATAAAGGTTGAGAAGCGTAAATAAGAGGATAAAGCATAGTAAATATAATAGGACTCAGATAATTTAGTGCGCGCTTGTTTATGCGGGTTCTAATGCTAGAACAAAAGAGAAGGTGTTGAGTTATAAGTGAAGTTAAGAAGTGCCCCGAGTGCGGTGGAAAGATGGAGCAGGGAAATTATTTAAGCGGGTATGGTGCGGTTCGACTCATCAAATATGGTGATTTTCGCGGTGACAAAGTCATTCCTTTCTACTGCAAAAACTGCGGTTTCATTAAACTCTACAGGGAAATGAAGGAAAAGGGGAAATAGCCATGAATGAAAGTGAGGTTAAGAAGTGTCCTAAATGTAACGGAGAAATGATTCATGGTTCGAAGGAAAACCTTGAAAGGAATTTTGCATGTACTCGCGGCGAGCCAAATCCTGAGGTTCCACAGGTAGTGAAGGTTCAATCCTATTACTGCAAAAACTGTGGCTATATCGAGTTTTACAGAGAGCTTAAAGAAAAAGAAGATGTTGAGTAATGAGTGGAAAAAAAGCCATGTGGACATGCGATTTTAAGGGATGTAACGATGTTGCTCAATGGTTAAGAGAATTTAACGGGCAACTTTTAAACTTGTGTACCAAACATGAAGCATACCTTGCTAACAAGCATTTAGGTGAACATAAGCAGAATAACAGAACAGGCACTCATGTCAATTCTGGAATACTTAGCTCAACAAAACGAAACCGAAAGCTCAAACGTTCTTAATCCATGTTCTTTCCAAGAATAATGGAGCGGGCCCGAGGGGATTTGAACCCCCGTTCTCCGGCTCCGAAGGCCAGCGCCTTAATCCTGACTGGGCTACGGGCCCACACAGAAGAATAGCCAAAAACAATTAAAAGACTTCCGAAAATCCTTAAAAATAATTAAATGGTTTATAGTAGTTGACGCTGTTGAAAGGGGGCCGGTAGCTCAGCACGGTTGGAGCGTTCGGCTGATAACCGAAAGGTCGCCGG